>NZ_JBEZXZ010000137.1:0-24817 GCF_040638275.1 Actinoplanes sp. NPDC026623
GCCGTGCCGCAGGGCCGCGTCCAGCAGCACCTGGGTGCCGACCACGTTGGTCGTGGCGAACTCCGCCGCGCCCGCGATCGACCGGTCGACGTGCGTCCACGCCACTGCGGCCACCGGGTCACCTCGAACGCGGCCGGCCGCATTCCGGCCTAGGCTGCACGGGTGGCAGACGTGACTGAGGCCGGCATCCGACGTGCGCTGAAGCGTGCCCAGTTGGGCAAGGCGGTCGATGCCGACGAGGCGACCGCCCTACTGGCGGCCGAAGGGCCGCTCCTTGACGAGCTGCTGGCGATCGCCGGCGGGGTGCGCGACGCGGGCCTGCGCGAGGCCGGCCGGCCCGGCGTCGTCACGTATTCGAAAAAGGTCTTCATCCCGCTGACCCGGCTCTGCCGGGACCGCTGCCACTACTGCACGTTCGCGACCGTGCCGCACCGCCTGCCGGCGGCGTTCCTGGAGCGCGACGAGGTGCTGGCGATCGCCCGCGAGGGCGCCGCGCAGGGCTGCAAGGAGGCCCTGTTCACCCTCGGCGACCGGCCCGAGGAGCGCTGGCCGGCGGCCCGGCAGTGGCTCGACGAGCGCGGTTACGACACGACCCTCGACTACGTGCGGGCCTGCGCGATCGCCGTGCTCGAGGAGACGGGCCTGCTGCCGCACCTGAACCCGGGCGTCATGAGCTGGGCCGAGCTGCAGCGGCTCAAGCCGGTGGCGCCGAGCATGGGCATGATGCTGGAGACGACGGCGACCCGGCTCTGGTCGGAGCCGGGCGCGCCGCACTTCGGCTCGCCCGACAAGGAGCCCGCGGTCCGGCTGCGGGTGCTGGACGACGCCGGCCGGGTCGGCGTCCCGTTCACCACCGGCATCCTGATCGGCATCGGCGAGACCCCCGCCGAGCGGGTCGACGCGATCTTCGCGATGCGCCACACGGCCCGCGAGTTCGGCCACATCCAGGAAGTCATCATCCAGAACTTCCGCGCCAAGCCGGACACGGCGATGCGCGGGATGCCGGACGCCGAGCTCCGCGAGCTCGCCACCACGGTCGCGGTGGCCCGGATCCTGCTGGGCCCGCGAGCCCGGATCCAGGCCCCGCCCAACCTCATAGCGGGGGAATACGCCCTGCTGCTGCGCGCGGGCATCGACGACTGGGGCGGGGTCTCCCCGGTGACGCCCGACCACGTCAACCCCGAGCGCCCGTGGCCGCAGATCGAGGCGCTGCGGCAGCACTCGCGGGAGGCCGGCTTCGAGCTGCGCGAGCGCCTGACCATCTACCCGGAGTACATCCGCCGCGGGGAGAACTGGCTCGACCCGCGGCTGGCCGCGCACGTGGCCGCGCTCGCCGACCCGGCGACCGGCCTCGCCCGCGAGGACGCGATGCCCGCGGGGCTGCCGTGGCAGGAGCCCGACGACGCCTACGCGGCCGGCGGCCGGATCGACCTGTTCGCCTCCATCGACACCGAGGGCCGCACCGGCGACCGCCGCGGCGACTTCGACAGCGTCTACGGCGACTGGGACGAGGTGGCGTCGCACGTCTCCGCGGAGGCGGTCGCGGCCGGGGCGGGCAAGGTGGTGCCCCGCGTCGAGTCCGACGTGCTGGCGGGGCTGAAGCTGGCCGACGAGGACCCGGGCGCGCTGCTCGACCCGGCGCACGAGGCGCAGGCCATGGCCCTGTTCAACGCCGACGGCTCGGCGCTGGACGAGCTCACCCGCCTCGCCGACGACCTGCGCCGGGAGGTCAACGGCGACGAGGTCACCTACGTGGTGAACCGCAACATCAACTTCTCGAACGTCTGCTACGTGGGCTGCCGGTTCTGCGCGTTCGCACAGCGCGAGAAGGACGCGGACGCCTACCGGCTGTCGGTCGAGCAGGTGGCCGACCGGGCCGAGGAGGCCTGGAAGGACGGCGCCACCGAGGTCTGCATGCAGGGCGGCATCGACCCGAAGATGCCGATCACCGCATACGCCGACCTGGTCCGGGCAGTGAAGCGCCGGGTGCCCGGCATGCACGTGCACGCCTTCTCGCCGATGGAGATCGTCACCGGCGCGGCCAAGGCGGGTGTCTCGGTGCGGGAGTGGCTCACCGAGTTGCGCGAGGCGGGCCTCGACACGATCCCGGGCACCGCCGCCGAGATCCTCGACGACGACGTGCGCTGGGTGCTCACCAAGGGCAAGCTGCCCGCGTCGGCGTGGATCGACGTGGTGACCACGGCGCATCAGGTCGGCATCCGCTCCAGCTCGACCATGATGTACGGCCACGTCGACCATCCGCGCCAGTGGCTGGGCCACTTCCGGGTGCTGGCCGGGATTCAGGACGTGACCGGCGGCTTCACCGAGTTCGTCGCGCTGCCGTTCATCCACACCAACGCGCCGATCTATCTGGCCGGAATCGCCCGGCCCGGCCCGACCTGGCGGGAGAACAGGGTCGTGCACGCGATGGCGCGGATCCTGTTGCACGGCCGGATCGGCAACATCCAGTGCTCCTGGGTGAAGCTGGGCGACGAGGGCACGACCGCGATGCTCAACGGCGGCTGCAACGACCTCGGCGGCACGCTGATGGAGGAGACGATTTCGCGGATGGCCGGGTCCGAGCACGGCTCCGCGCGTACGGTCGCGCAGCTGAAGGAGTTGGCCGCGGCTGCGGGTCGTCCCGCCGCCGAGCGCACGACCGTGTATGGCCGCCGCTAGTCATCAGGTCACAAAATGGGGTAATTTGGACTCGACGCGCCGACCTCGCGTTACTTTCCAGTGGTCCTGAGAGATAGGGCTGGAACGGGACCACGAGGCGGCGACGGAGCCTCGGGGAAACGGGCCTATTTATCAGGTTCGGCTTGACGACGCACGTCTTACACGCGTGTAATTTCGGTGGGGTTGTGGGAATGACGGGTCGCGAACCGTGATTTTCCGCAAGAAACACGCCGCGTGCGTGGGGGGTCAGCGCAGGCATCGCTGCCGGCGCGGAAAAGGAGGCACGCCGATGGAAGCGCAGGTTGAAGGGGTAGACCTGCTCGGGGATGCGCCCGAGTGGCAGGAACGGGCGCTTTGCTCGCAGACCGATCCAGAGGCTTTCTTCCCGGAGAAGGGCGGTTCGACGCGCGAGGCGAAGCGGATCTGTGGTCGCTGCGACGTGAAGGCCGAGTGCCTGGAATACGCGCTGGGGCACGACGAACGCTTCGGCATCTGGGGTGGACTCAGCGAACGCGAGCGACGCAAGCTCAAGCGGCGGGTCGCCTGATCGGAGAATTCCTGCTGACGCCGGGGGGCCGTCTCAGGAAAGCTCGTCAGGATCCACGCCGAGCAGGTTGGCTACCTGCTCAATGATCACATCGTGAACGAGGTCGGCGAGGTCCTCGCGGTCCATCGCCCGGAATTCCAGCGGCCGCCGATAGAGCACGATCCGCGGCGGAAGCTCCTGGCGACCCGGACGACCCGGCAGCAGCCGGGCCAGGGGCACCTCGCCGTCCTCGAGCACATCCGAGTCGTAGACGTTGAGGTCGGGCGGCACGTCTTCCACGGCGAACTCGACGCCCGCCAGTTCCTTGGCATAGCGCCGCTCGAGGCTCTCGACGGTGTCCAGGACCAGGTCGTCGAAGATCTCGGCCTTGGTGCGGGCGAGCGGCACGGTCGCCGGCACGAGGCGTCCGCGGAGCCCACGCCCGTGCCGGTCCCGGCGAGCGGGCCGGCCCGGTCCGGCGGCACGAGCGGACCGGCCGGGTTCGGTGCCGGACCGGCGGCGGTCGGGGCTGGTAGTCACGACCGTCAGCCTAGCCCGCGCGGGGCGTCGCAGGTGGTCAGGCCGTACTGGCCGCGTTTCGTCCCTGTGAATTCGTCCCATTGGGACGGCGTGTCGGTGCGCCATGTCAAAATCGTGATGCATGGTGGATCGGCGTGTCGTGGCTGCGCGCCCCCGCGGGGAGATAACGTGCCGCCGTGAGGTCACCACGGCGCTGCTCCCGCAACGGCTGTCCACGACAGGCGGTCGCTACGCTGACCTACGTCTACAACGATTCGACCGCCGTGGTCGGCCCGCTGGCCGCCTTCGCGGAGCCGCACACCTACGACCTGTGCGAGCCGCACGCCCGCAGCCTGACCGCGCCCCGCGGCTGGGAGCTGGTGCGCCACGACGGCGACTTCGCGCCGCCCCCGCCCACCACGGACGACCTGGTCGCCCTGGCCGACGCGGTCCGCGAGGCCGCCCGCCCGGCGCCGCCACCGCGCCCGGAGGGGCACGACAACCTGCCGGGCCACCAGACCGGCCGCCGCGGCCACCTGCGCGTCATCCCGCCCTCGCACTGAGGCTCAGGGCAGCGCGACCAGCCGGTATCGGCTCTTCAGCCAGGGGATCAACTGCTGGTAGGCGGCGATGGTCTCCGGCTGCCCGTAATCGTGTGAGAGCACGATCGAGCCCTCGTGCACGTGCTTCTTCACCGCCCTGACGACCTTCGCCCGGTGCGCCGCGCCCGACTCGCCGCCCGGGTGGTCCCAGTCCCGCGGATCGACCTGCCAGTAGATCGACTTCATGCCGAGGCCGGCGGCGGCCGCCACGAAGGCGTCGGTGAAGTTGCCGCCGGGCGCGCGTACGTACCTGATCTCCGCGCCGGGCACGGCCGCGCGGATGGCGTCGTTGGTGCGCCGCAGGTCCGCCTCGATCGTGGCCGGCTTGCGCTTACCCAGCGTCAGGCTGTGCCGCCAGGTGTGGTTGCACAGGGTGTGCCCCTCGGCGGCGATCCGCCGGACCAGGTCGGGGTGCGCCGCGACGTTGCGGCCGACCAGGCAGAAGGTCGCCTTGACCCCCTGCCGGCGCAGCAGGTCGAGCATCCGCGGCGTCTGCACGGGATCGGGGCCGTCGTCGAAGGTCAGCGCGACCCCGGCGCCGCCGGTCCTCATCAGGCTGTCGGACGGACCGTGCCCGACCCGGCCGGTCTTCGGCTTCCCGGCCGGCTTGTTCCGCACCGGGTCGGCCCGCCGCGGGTCGGCCGCGGGTCGTTGCCGGCCGGGCGGCGCGGTGGAGGCCGACGGCGAGGCGGACGCAGAGGGGGACCGCGCGGGTGAACTGGACGGCACGACCGGCGCGGCGCCGACCCGGATCGGGAGATTCACGTCGGCAACGGCCGGGCCGCAACCGGCCAGGGCGGCCAGCGCGAGCCCGATCACAAACAACTTGAGGGTACGCATAGCAGACGAACTCCGTCCGGGGGCACAAACGAGGACGGGAGGAATATGGTCCCCCGAACCCCCGGAAAGATCGATCACCCGTAGGCATGGCACTGATCGGGGAGACGAAAGAACGGCGGCCCCACGTGGGAGCCGCCGTCCTTCGAGTCCGTTCTACAGATCCACTCCGGTCAGCACCATGACGCGGGGCTCCGTGTAGTCGTCCATCGCGCTCGCCACCCCCTCGCGGCCGACGCCGCTGCCCTTCACCCCGCCGTACGGCATCTGATCCGCCCGGTACGACGGCACGTCGCCCACGATCACGCCGCCGACCTTCAGCTCCCGGTGCGCCGAGAACGCCGTCTGAATGCTGTGCGTGAAGACCCCGGCCTGCAGCCCGTACGCCGAATCGTTGATCGCCGCGAAGCCGGCCGCGTCGTCGGCCACCTCGGAGACCACGAGCACCGGGCCGAAGACCTCCTCGGCGACCACCTTGGAGCCCGGCGGCACGTCCGTGAGGATCGTCGGGGGATAGGTCGCGCCCTCGCGCTTGCCGCCGGCGACCACGGTGGCGCCGGCCGCCACCGCCTCCTGCACCCAGTCCTCGACGCGCTTCGCCGCGTCCTCGCTGATCATCGGGCCGACCTCGACGTCGGGATCGCCGGGGTCGCCGGTGTGCAGCGCCGAGACCGCGTCGATCAGCCGGGGCAGGAAGCCGGTCAGGCCGGCGTGCACGTAGACCCGCTGCACCGCGATGCAGCTCTGCCCGGCCTGGTAGGTGCCGAAGGTCGCCACCCGCTGCGCCGCCCAGCCGAGGTCCTCGTCGCTGCCGTAGTCAGCGCAGAGCAGCACGGCCGCGTTGCCGCCGAGTTCGAGCGTCACGTGCTTGTCCGGCGCCGCGCGGCGGATCTGCGCGCCGACCGGGCCGGAACCGGTGAACGACACGATCGGCAGCCGCGGGTCGGCCACCAGGGCCGCCGCCCGCTCGTTCGGGACCGGCAGCACCGAGAACATGCCGGCCGGAAGGTCGGTCTCGGCCAGGATCTCGCCGAGCAGCAGGGCGGTCAGCGGGGTCGCGGGCGCCGGCTTGAGCACGATCGGCGCGCCGACCGCGATGGCCGGGGCGACCTTGTGCGCGACCAGGTTCAGCGGGAAGTTGAACGGCGAGATGCCCAGCACCGGGCCGCGCGGCACCCGCTTGACCACGGCGATCCGGCCGGCGCCGCCCGGGTCGGTGTCGAGCCGCTGCAGGTCGCCCGCGAACCGGCGGGCCTCCTCGGCCGCCCAGCGGAACACCGAACGGGCCCGGTCGGCCTCGATCCGCGCCCACTTCAGCGGCTTGCCGTTCTCGGCGGTGATCAGCGCGGCGATCTCCTCGCGGCGCTCGCCGAGGCGGCTCGAGACATGGTCCAGGGCCGCCGCGCGGACGTGCGCGGGCAGGGCCGCGGCCCGGTCGGCGACCGCGGCCGCCGCCGCGACGGCGGCCTCGACCTGCTCGTCCCCGGCCCACGTCGTACGCCCGACCACGCGGCCGTCGTACGGATGCGTCACCGTCACCACTTCGTCGCCGCGCGACGCAACGCCGGCGACATAGAACGCTGTCGTGTCCTCCACCATCGCAGCCTATGCCGCCCACGGGCCGATGTGGTCCGGCGCCACCGGCGAACGGACGGTTGTCGCCGGGCGTGATGCGGGACACGATGGACGGGACTGGAGGTGCGCATGTCGAACCCGTGGCTCGCACTCGCCCTCGGCGCCGACCCCACCGAGCACATCAGCCAGGTGGGCCGGGCACACGAACGTTTCGTGACGGGCGAGCAGGCCGGGACGCAGGTGCGCCCAGTGGTGGCCGACTCCTGGCGGCGCTCCGCGGGCGCGCTGGTCAGCCCGGACGGCACCGCGCCCATCGAGCTCAGCGACGGCGAGCTCGAGGCGTACCGGGCGGCGCATCCGCTGGCCCGGGTGCTGCCGATCTTCCGGGACCTGCTCGGCGGGCTCGCCGACGACGGCGGGCACCTGATGGCGGTCTGCGACGCGCACGGCCGGCTGCTCTGGGTCGAGGGCACCGCGTCGGTCCTGCGCGGCGCCGAGTCGATGAACTTCGTGCCGGGCGCCCGCTGGGACGAGGCGCACGCCGGCACCAACGCGCCCGGCACGGCCCTCGCCGTCGACCACCCGCTGCAGATCTTCGCCACCGAGCACTTCACCCGCGGCGTGCAGCGCTGGACCTGCGCGGCGGCGCCGATCCACGATCCCGCGACCGGGCGGCTGCTCGGCGCCATCGACGTCACCGGCGGCGACCACCTGGCCAACCCGCACAGCCTCGCGCTGGTCCGGGCCACCGCGCTGGCGGCCGAGGCCTACCTGAGCGCGCACCTGCCGCAGCCGGCGGCGCACGCCGCCACCGTGTCGGTGTCCGGGCGCGAGGACGCCGCGCTGACGGTCGGCGGCCGGCGGCTCCGGCTCGGGCGCCGGCACTCGGAGCTCCTGGTGCTGCTCCTGATGCACCCCGAGGGCCGGACCGGGGACCAGCTCGGTTTCGACCTGTACGCCGGCGATCTCAACCCGGTGACCGTACGCGCGGAGCTCTCCCGGCTGCGCCGGATCCTCGGGCCCGAGCTGCTGGACTCGCGGCCGTACCGGCTGCGTGCCGAGATCGAGGCGGACTTCCTGACCGTGACGCGGCTGCTGGAGCGCGGCCGGGTCGCCGAGGCGCTCGCCGCGTACGCGGGCCCGCTGTTGCCGTCCTCGGACGCGCCGGGCGTCGTCCGGCTGCGCCGGCTGATCGACTCCCGGCTGCGGGCGGCCGTGCTGACCGGCGGCGATCCGCGGCTGATCCAGACCTGGGTCGGCGCGCCCTGGGGCGCCGAGGACCTGGAGATGTGGGAGGCCTACGCGACCGCGCTGCCGCCGGGCTCGCCGGCCCGCCCGCTGGCGATGAAGCGGGTCGCCCTGCTGGCCGCCGAGTACGGCCTGCGCCGCCTGCCGGTGCGCGGCCGCCCGCGTGCAACGTCCGTGCAACGTCCGGGTATCTAGCGTCGCCCATATCTGCGCCGCCCAACGCCGGGCGGCGACCCAGGTATGGAGGACCCCCCGATGACCATCTACTCCCCGCCCGGATCAGACGGCGCGATCGTCAGCTACGAATCCCGGTACGACCACTGGATCGGCGGCGAGTACGTACCGCCCGCCGAGGGCCGGTACTTCGAGAACCCCTCGCCGGTCAACGGCCAGAACTTCTGCGAGATCGCCCGCGGCACCGCCGCCGACGTCGAGCGGGCGCTGGACGCGGCGCACGGCGCGGCGCCGGCCTGGGGCCGTACCTCGGTAGCCGAGCGCGCCAACATCCTCAACAAGATCGCCGACCGGATGGAGGCGAACCTGGAGCAGCTCGCCGTGGCCGAGGCCTGGGAGAACGGCAAGCCGGTCCGCGAGACGATGGCCGCCGACCTGCCGCTGGCGATCGATCACTTCCGCTACTTCGCCGGCGCGCTGCGGGCGCAGGAGGGCACCCTCGGCGAGATCGACGACGACACCATCGCCTACCACTTCCACGAGCCGCTCGGCGTCGTCGCGCAGATCATCCCGTGGAACTTCCCGATCCTGATGGCGGTCTGGAAGCTCGCACCCGCGCTGGCCGCCGGCAACGCCGTCGTGCTCAAGCCGGCCGAGCAGACCCCGGCCTCGATCCACTACTGGATGTCGCTCGTCGCCGACCTGCTGCCGCCCGGCGTGCTCAACATCGTGAACGGCTTCGGCGTCGAGGCCGGCAAGCCGCTCGCGTCCTCGAAGCGGGTGGCCAAGGTCGCGTTCACCGGCGAGACCACCACCGGCCGGCTGATCATGCAGTACGCCTCCGAGAACATCATCCCGGTCACGCTCGAGCTCGGCGGCAAGAGCCCGAACATCTTCTTCGACGACGTCAGCGCTGCCGACGACGACTTCATGGACAAGGCGCTCGAGGGCTTCGCGATGTTCGCGCTCAACCAGGGCGAGGTCTGCACCTGTCCGTCGCGGGCGCTGATCCAGCGCGGGCACTACTCCGACTTCCTGGCCGCGGGCGTCAAGCGCGTGGAGAACATGAAGCAGGGCAACCCGCTGGACACCGACACCCAGGTCGGCGCCCAGGCCTCCAACGACCAGCTCGAGAAGATCCTGTCCTACTTCGACATCGGCCGGCAGGAGGGCGCCAAGGTCCTCATCGGCGGGTCCCGGGCCGACCTCGGCGGCGACCTGTCCGGCGGCTACTACGTGCAGCCGACCGTCTTCGAGGGCGCCAACTCGATGCGGATCTTCCAGGAGGAGATCTTCGGCCCGGTGGTCTCGGTGACCTCGTTCTCCGACTACGCCGACGCGATCAAGACCGCCAACGACACCCTGTACGGCCTCGGCGCCGGCCTGTGGACGCGCGACATGAACACGGCGTACCGGGCGGGCCGGGAGATCAAGGCCGGCCGGGTCTGGACGAACTGCTACCACCTCTACCCGGCGCACGCCGCGTTCGGCGGTTACAAGCAGTCCGGCATCGGCCGGGAGAACCACAAGATGATGCTGGACCACTACCAGCAGACGAAGAATCTGCTGGTCAGCTACTCGCCCAAGGCCATGGGCTTCTTCTAGGCCATGGGAGCCCGAGTAGACGTGACCCCCGCCGCGGCCGACCTGATGCGGTCGCTGCGGGGGCAGCACGGCCCGCTGATGTTCCACCAGTCCGGCGGCTGCTGCGACGGCAGCTCCCCGATGTGTTACCTCGAGGGGGAGTTCCGCACCGGGGCGAGCGATGTCCTGCTCGAGGAGCTGCACATCGACGGCGTGGACGAACCGATCTCCTTCTGGATGAGCACCTCGCAGTTCGAGGCCTGGAAGCACACCCACCTCACGGTGGACGTGGTGCCGGGCCGGGGTGGCGGCTTCAGTCTGGAGGCGCCCGAGGGGGTGCGCTTCCTGATCCGCAGCCGAGTGCTCACACCCGAGGAGCTCGCGGCGCTAGCGGCGTGAGCCGTACCGGCCGCGGGGCGGGAAACCACCCCGCGGCCGGTGCGCCGCTGCGCTAGCGTCTGCGCCCGTGATCGATTCCCCGGGTACGGAAGAAGAGGCCCTCGCCGTCCAGGACGCGCTGCGCCAGCGGCTGATCGGCGGGCCCGGCCCGGCCGATCCGGCGACCGTCGCGGGGCTGGACGTGGCCTACCACTCCGACGGCGAGCGGCTCGCCGCCGCGATCGTCGTGCTCGACGCGAGGACACACGAGGTCCGCGACAGCGCGGTGGTGCACGGCCGGCCGGCCTTCCCGTACGTGCCCGGCCTGTTCGCCTTCCGGGAGATCCCGGCGCTGCTCGACGCGCTGGACCGGCTCACCGTCCGGCCGGACGTGCTGATCTGCGACGGGCACGGGCTGGCCCATCCGCGCCGGTTCGGGCTCGCCTGCCACCTCGGGGTGCTGACCGGGCTGCCGTCGTTCGGCGTCGGCAAGACGCCGCTGGTCGGCGCGTGGGAGCCGGTGGGCGAGCGGCGCGGCGACCGATCGGAGCTGGTCGATGGCGGCGAGGTGGTCGGCGCGGTGCTGCGTACCCGGGACGCGGTGAAGCCCGTCTTCGTCTCCGTGGGTCACCGGATGGACCTCGACACCGCGTGCGGGCTGACCCTCGCGCTGACGCCGCGGTTCCGGCTGCCGGAGACCACCCGGGCGGCGGACCGGGCCTGCCGGGACGCCCTGATCGGCGGCGCCCGGACGTGACGGTCCCGAGACGGTGACGCCGCGACGTTGAAACCTTTTGATTGCCTCCGCTCCGTTACTCTCGGCGAGTCTGAATTGCCGTGCCGAGGAGTGAGCGTTGACTGATCTGTCCCAGCTGGTCAAGGCGTACGACGTCCGTGGCGTCGTGCCGGACCAGTTCAACGAGACGGTGGCCCGCGCGCTGGGCACGGCGTTCGTGGAGATGCTCCGGGAGTCCGGCGACGAGGCGGAACGGATCGTGATCGCCCACGACATGCGCGAGACCGGCCCCGCGCTGGCCGCCGCGTTCGCCGCCGGCGCCAACTCGGCCGGCTCGGCCGTCGTGCACACCGGGCTCGGCTCCACCGACCAGCTCTACTACGCCTCGGGCGTGCTGGGCCTGCCCGGCGCGATGTTCACCGCCAGCCACAACCCGGCGCAGTACAACGGCATCAAGCTGTGCCGGTCCGGCGCCCGGCCGGTCGGCCAGGACAGCGGCCTGGCCATCGTCCGCATGCGCGCCGAGGAGCTGCTCGGCGACCTCGACGCGGTTGCCGAGGTGCCGCCGGCGATCGAGCACCGCGACCTGCTGGCCGACTACGCCGGGCACCTGCGCTCGCTTGTCGACCTCTCGGGCATCCGTCCGCTCAAGGTCGTCGTCGACGCCGGCAACGGAATGGGCGGCTTCACCGTCCCGGCGGTGCTCGGCGACCAGTTGCTGCCGGCGCTGCCTCTGGAGATCGTGCCGCTCTACTTCGAGCTCGACGGCTCGTTCCCGAACCACGAGGCCAACCCGCTCGACCCGGCCAACCTGGTCGACCTGCAGGCCGCGGTCCGCGAGCACGGCGCCGACCTGGGCCTCGCGTTCGACGGCGACGCCGACCGCTGCTTCGTGGTGGACGAGAGCGGCGACCCGGTCTCGCCGTCGGCGATCACCGCGCTGGTGGCGAAGCGGGAGCTGGCCCGCTTCCCGGGCAGCACGATCATCCACAACCTGATCACGTCGGCCGCCGTGCCCGAGATCATCAAGGAGAACGGCGGCGTGCCCGTGCGCAGCCGGGTCGGCCACTCCTTCATCAAGGCGGAGATGGCCCGGACGAACGCGGTCTTCGGCGGCGAGCACTCGGCGCACTACTACTTCCGCGACTTCTGGTTCGCCGACACCGGCATGCTCGCCGCGCTGCACGTGCTGGCGGCGCTCGGCGCCCAGCCGCTTGCGCTGTCGGAGTTCGCGGCCGAGTTCGAGCGCTACTGCGCCTCGGGTGAGATCAATTCCACGGTCGCCGACGCGGCGGCCAAGGTGGCCGAGGTGCGTGCGGCGTTCCCGGACGCCACATTCGACGATCTGGACGGCACGACCGCCCAGCTCGCCGACGGTTCGTGGTTCAACCTGCGCGCGTCGAACACCGAGCCGCTGCTGCGCCTGAACGTCGAGGCGGCGAAGCCGGACCGCATGGCAGCCCTCCGCGACGAGGTGCTCTCCATCGTTCGCGGCTAGGATCACCTGGATCCACGACACTGCCCGCGCATGCCTTAAGGAGCCGTTCGGTGGCCCTCGACCCGCAGTTGCTGGAGATTCTGGCCTGCCCGGACACACACCACGCGCCGCTCGACTACGACGCCGGCGCGCAGACGCTGACGTGCACCGAGTGTGGTCGCGTCTTCCCGGTGCGTGATGACATTCCGGTGCTGCTGCTGGACGAGGCGATCACACCCGGAAAGGCCTCCTGATGGCCGGCCCGTTCGAGGGGTCCGCGGGCCTGACCGGCCGCCGCGTGGCGGACGAGGCGCTGCTCGAGGACGAGAAGTCGATGGCCGACAACGATCCGGGCGGCATGCTGCGGGCCACGGCGTCCGCGGGCGCCCAGGTCCGCGAGTCGGCGGCGCTGGCCGCCGAGGCCAACCTGAGCGCGCTGGCCGACGAGGGCCGGCCCCGCGCGGTCGTCGTCGCCGGCATCGGCACCGCCGGCCTGACCGGCAGCATCCTCGCCACCGTCGCGGGCCCGCGCTGCCCGGTCCCGGTCATCGGGCACCGCAGCGCGGGCGTGCCCGGCTGGGTCGGCGCCGCCGATGTGGTCATCGCCGTCTCCGCCAGCGGCCGCAGCCCCGAGGCGCTGGCCGCCGCGGACGCCGCCGCCCGCCGCGGCGCGCGGCTGGTGGCGATCGGCAACCCCGACTCCGAGCTGCAGGCGATGGCCGAGCGGGCCCGGGCGCCGTTCATCCCGGTGCCGCGCCGCGCACCGGCCCGGGCCAGCCTCTGGGGCCTGGCCGTGCCGGTCCTGCTGGCGGCCCGCAGCCTCGGCCTGGTCAAGGTCAACGAGGCCGACCTCGCGGAGACGGCGGCGCGCCTCGACGCCGACGCCGAGCGCTGCCGCGCCGGCGCCGAGTCCTTCGTGAACCCGGCGAAGTCCCTGGCCCTCGGCCTGGCGGGCTCGATCCCCATCGTCTGGGGCTCGTCGCCGCTCGCCACGGTCGCCGCCCGCCGCTTCGCCGACACGCTGGCCGCGAATGCCCGCTACCCGGTGATGGCCGGCGCGCTGGGCGAGGCCGGCCGCGGCCGCGTCGGCCTGCTCGACGGGCCGTTCGGCGGGCTCGCCGAATCGGCGCACGACATCTTCGCCGACCCGGACGCCGAGGCCGAGGTGGCGACCCGGCTGCGGCTGGTCGTGCTGCGCGACGGCGGCCTCAACCCGGAGGAGGAGGCCGACGAGCCGGTGGCCGTCGAGGAGCGCCGCGCGGACGCGGTGCAGATCCTCGCGGAACGCCGGGGCGTGCGCTGCGACGTGGTCACCGCCGAGGGCGGCTCCGCCCTGGAGCGGCTGGCGTCGCTGGTCGCGGTCCCCGACTTCGCCTCGATCTACCTGGCGCTGGCGCACGGCCTCGACCCGATGGCGGTCCCGGCGATCAACGAGATGAAGGAGCTGAGCAATCCGATGCCCGAGGGCCTCAAGTGAGCGCAGGCGGCGGCACCAAGGCGATCGTCGCGGCGCTCGGGGCCAACCTGGGCATCGCGGTCACCAAGTTCATCGCGTGGGGGCTGACCGGTTCCTCCTCCATGCTGGCCGAGGCCATCCACTCGGTCGCCGACTCCGGCAACCAGGCGCTGCTGCTGCTCGGCGGCAAGCGGTCGACCCGCAAGGCCACCCCCGAACACCCCTTCGGGTACGGCCGTGAGCGCTACATCTACGCGTTCATCGTCTCGATCGTGCTGTTCAGCGTCGGTGGCCTCTTCGCGCTCTACGAGGCCTACCACAAGTTCCACGATCGTCATGGCATCGATTCGTGGCAGTGGGTGCCGGTGACGGTGCTGCTCGTCGCGATCGGCCTGGAGGGCTACTCGTTCAAGACGGCGATCCAGGAGTCGAACCTGATCCGCGGCAAGGCGGGGTGGGTCTCCTTCATCCGCCGCGCCAAGGCCCCGGAGCTGCCGGTCGTGCTGCTCGAGGACGCCGGCGCGCTGCTCGGCCTGGTCTTCGCGCTCTTCGGCGTCGTGCTGACCCTGATCACCGGCGACGGCCTCTGGGACGCCTTCGGCACCGCGGCCATCGGCACCCTGCTGGTGGCCATCGCGATCGTCCTCGCGATCGAGACCAAGAGCCTGCTGCTGGGCGAGGGGGCGAGCCCCGAGGACCTCGCGAAGATCGAGCAGGCCGTGCTGGCCGGGGTCGGCGTCGAGCGCATCATCCACATGAAGACGCTCTACCTCGGCCCCGACGAGCTGCTGGTCGCCGCGAAGATCGGGGTGTCGCCGACGGAGACCGCCGACGACGTGGCCCGGCACATCAACGAGTCCGAGGCCCGGATCCGGGCGGCCCTGCCGGTCGCCCGGGTGATCTATCTGGAGCCGGACATCTACCACCCCGGGGCCGCCGCCCCGCCGCCCGCGACCGCCGCGGAACCCGCGACGGCGTAACTGTTCAGGAACGGGGTGGCTGTGGCTGCTGTCTTCCCACTGCGAGGCGTCATCCGGCCCTACGCCTGGGGCTCGCGCACGTCGATCGCCGAGCTGCAGGGCCGGCCCGCGCCGAGCGACGCCCCCGAGGCGGAGCTGTGGCTGGGCGCCCATCCGGGCGACCCGTCGACGGTCGTCGGCCCGGACGGCCCGGTCAGCCTCGCCGTGCTGATCGAGGACGACCCGAAGGGCCAGCTCGGCGCGGAGGTCGCGGCCGAGTTCGGCGTACGCCTGCCGTACCTGATGAAGGTCCTTGCCGCGGAGGCGCCGCTGTCGCTGCAGGCGCACCCCGACGCCGGCTACGCGAGGCAGGCGTACGCGGCGCAGGAGGCGGACCCGGGCGGGCCCCGCAACTACACGGACGCGTTCCACAAGCCGGAGATGCTTGTCGCGCTCACGCCGTTCGACGCGCTCTGCGGCTTCCGGGCGCCGGAGGTGTCGGCGCGGGCGATCGAGGGCCTCGGCATCCCGCGCCTGGCGCCGGTGGCCGCGGCGCTGCGCACCGGCCCCGACGGCCTGCGTGACGCGGTCCGGGCGCTGCTGACCTGGCCGGCGGGCGACCGCACGACGCTGATCGACGAGGTGGTGGCGGCGGCCGGGGCCGCGACGCCGCCCGGGCCCGACCACGAGCTGGTGATCGACCTGGCCGGGCACTACCCGGGCGATCCGGGGGTGCTGGTCGCGCTCCTGCTCAACCGCGTCCGGTTGGCGCCCGGCGAGGCGATCTGGATGCCGGCGGGCAACCTGCACGCCTACCTGGCCGGCACCGGCATCGAGATCATGGCGGCCAGCGACAACGTCCTGCGCGGCGGCCTGACCCCGAAGCGCGTGGACGTCGACGAGCTGCTGCGGGTGCTCCGCTTCGAGGTGCTCGACGATCCGATCCTCCCGGCCACACA
This sequence comes from Actinoplanes sp. NPDC026623, assembly GCF_040638275.1. Classification (NCBI taxonomy): domain Bacteria; kingdom Bacillati; phylum Actinomycetota; class Actinomycetes; order Micromonosporales; family Micromonosporaceae; genus Actinoplanes; species Actinoplanes sp. NPDC026623. Next base: position 15,710 of record NZ_JBEZXZ010000137.1, read on the forward strand.
GGTGGCGCCGGGGGTGCAGACCTGGAAGGTCCCGGTGCGCGAGTTCGCGCTCCACCGGATGACCCTGACCCCGACGACGCCACCGCTGCGCCTGCCGGGCGCGGGCCCCCGCATCATCCTGGGCACCAGCGGCGACGTCCACGTGGCCGAGACAGTCGACGGAACCCCGGTGGAGATCACCCCGGGAACCGCCGCCTACGTCCCCGCCGAGACCGGCCCAGCCACCGTGGCCGGCGTCGGCGAGATCTTCGTCGCCTCCGTCGCCAACTGATCCAACCCCCGCCACCACGCACCCCCGACCCTCACCCCGCGCCACCGCTCACCCCGAGCCCGGCACCGCGACTGCTCAACCTGAGCCCCGAGCCGCGCTACGGCCCACCCCTGACCCTCACCCCGAGCCCCGACTCGCGCCATCGCTCACCTCGAGCCCGGCGCCGCGACTGCTCACCCGAGCCCCGCCACGCGCCACCGCTCACCCCGAGCCCGGCGCCGCGACTGCTCAACCTGAGCCCGGAGCCGCGCCACCGCTCACCCGAGTCCCAACTCGCGCCACTGCTCAACCTGAGCCCGGCGCCGCCACCGCCATCGCTCGATCCGGGCCGCCGCAGGGCCGAGGCCCTTCGTTCCGGGCCTCCGCGGCGCCGTCACCGCTCACCGTGAGCTGTGCCGCGACACCATCGGCGATACCTGAAGGGGCACAAAACAGGAAATTTCTGCATTTGCTTGACAGGGGTATGTGCGGAGTGTGAATCTATAAACACGCAGCGTCATTGGTGATCGGGGGGTCCCACGGACGCGCGCGGTACCAAACCGGGGGGATGAACGGGGCGACGGATCTTTGATCCGCCGCCCCGTTCGCTGTCCGGATCGTCTTCGCCGCCGGCCGCCTCGTTCGCTATCTGGATCGTCACTGCCGCCGGCCGGTCCCCGTAGCGCGACCCCACGCCCGCCGACCCGGTGTGCCACTCGGCCCCGGTGTTGCGCCTGATGCGCGTGTGCCCGTACGGGAAAAGGTTCGGGCGTCCTATAGGGCCGACGGCTGGGTCGCATGGGGCTGGACTTGACGGGAGCGCCCCGCTTCGGACTAAGGTGTGCCAAGCCTTACTTAGGGATGCCTTAGCAAACGGAGTGACATGCTCGCCACCTACCTCATCGGTCTGCGTGAGGGACTGGAAGCCACCTTGGTGGTGAGCATCCTGATCGCCTTCCTGGTGAAGTCCGACCGCAAGGACCGGCTGGTGCAGGTCTGGGCCGGCGTCGGGCTCGCCATCGCGCTCTCCGTCTTCTTCGGCTGGCTGCTCAGCTACACCTCGACAACGCTGCTGCAGAAGTACGAGCAGCGCGAGCTTTTCGAGGCGGTCACCTCGATCCTCGCCGTGGTCTTCGTCACCTGGATGATTTTCTGGATGCGCAGTGCGGCCCGCACCATCGCGGGGGAGCTGCGCGGCCGGCTCAACGACGCGCTGGCGGTCGGCTCGATCGCGGTCGCCGTCATGGCCTTCCTCGCCGTCGTCCGCGAGGGCCTCGAGACCTCGCTGATCTTCTACTCCGCCGTGCAGGGTGCCGCCGACAACAGCCGCCCGCTCTACGCGCTGCTGGCCGGCATCGGGTCCGCGGTCGTCATCGGATACCTGATGTACGCCACCGCGGTGCGGATCAACCTCTCGGTCTTCTTCACCGTCACCGGTGCGCTGCTCATCCTGGTCGCCGCCGGGATCGGCAAGTACGGCGTGCACGACTTCCAGGAGTCCGGGATCCTCCCGGGCCTGAACAACCTGGCGTACGACGTCAGCGGCGTGCTCGACCCGTCGGCCTGGTACACCGCGCTGCTGACCGGGATGTTCAACATCACCCCGACGGCGTCCGTGCTCGAGAGCGTCGCCTGGGTCGCGTACGGCGTGCCGGTGCTCGTCCTGTTCCTCTGGCCGGCCCGCAAGAGGGCGGCCGTCACCCCCGAGAAGACCACCCCGGCGCCAGCGCCGCAGCAGTAGGAGAAACCTGCCCATGCGCACCACCCGAATCATCGCCCTCGCCACCATCGGCGTCCTCGGTGGCGCCCTTGCCGCGTGCGACGGCGACGGCGCCGACAGCAGCTCCGCCGGCGCCGCGGGCGGGCCGATCACGGTCAAGGCCAACGACACGAGCTGCGAGATCGCCCGGAACACGATCGACGCCGGCACCGCCGTCTTCGCGATCACCAACGGCGGCAACAAGGTCACCGAGTTCTACGTCTACGCGCCCGGCGACCGGGTGATCGCCGAGGTCGAGAACATCGCGCCGGGCCTCTCCCGGGAGCTGCACGTCGAGCTGCCGGCCGGCTCCTACGAGACCGCCTGCAAGCCCGGCATGATCGGCAAGGGCATCCGGACCGCGCTGACCGTCTCCGGCTCGGCCGCGCCGCTGACCGACGACGCCAAGCTCGCCGACGCCACGGCCGGCTACTCGCGGTACGTGCGGAGCCAGACCGCCGCGCTGCTGCCGAAGACCGAGGAGTTCGTGGCCGCGGTCAAGGCCGGCGACGTCGCGAAGGCCCGGGCGCTGTTCCCGATCGTCCGGACCTACTGGGAGCGCATCGAGCCCGTCGCGGAGATCTTCGGCGACCTCGACCCGAAGATCGACGGCCGCGAGGAGGTCCTCGAGGAGGGCATGGAGTTCACCGGCTTCCACCGCCTCGAGAAGGACCTGTGGGCCGCCAAGCCGGACGTGGCCAAGGACGGCCCGATCGCCGACCGGCTGCTGACCGACGTCAAGCAGATCGTGGCGCTGGCCAACGCCGAGAAGCTCTCCCCGCTGCAGCTCGCCAACGGCGCCAAGGAGCTGCTCGACGAGGTCGCCAGCGGCAAGATCACCGGCGAGGAGGACCGCTACTCGCACACCGACCTGTGGGACTTCAATGCCAACGTCGAGGGTTCCAAGGCCGCCATCGCCGCGCTGCGCCCGGTGCTCGAGGAGCGCAACCCCGCGCTGGTCAAGTCGCTCGACGCCGAGTTCGCGAACGTCGACGCCGCGCTGGCGAAGTACCGCGACGGCGACGGCTGGAAGCTGCACAACACCCTGACCGAGGCCGACCTGAAGGGTCTCTCGGACGCGATCAACGCGCTCGCCGAGCCCATCAGCAAGGTGGCCGCCGTGGTTGCGAAGAAGTAGGGATCCGAAGATGTCCGAGAACACCATCTCGCGCCGGCGGGCCATCGCGCTCGCCGGTGCCGGAGTGGCCGGGGTCGCCGGCGCGGCCGCCGTCGGCGGTGCCCTGGTCAACGGCGCGTCCGCGGGCGAAGCACCGGACCCGGCCCAGGGCTCCGTCGCGTTCAACGGCGAGCACCAGGCGGGCATCGTCACGCCCGCGCAGGACCGGCTGCACTTCGTGGCGTTCGACGTCATCACGAAGGACCGCGACCGGCTGATCGGCATGCTGAAGGACTGGACCGCCGCGGCCGCGCGGATGACCGCCGGCCGCGACGCCGGGGAGGTCGGCGCGGTCAGCGGCGTGCCGGAGGCCCCGCCGGACGACACCGGCGAGGCGCTGGGGCTGCCGCCGTCGGGGCTGACCGTCACGGTCGGCTTCGGCCCGACGCTGTTTCGCGACACGACCGGCCGGGACCGCTTCGGCCTCGCCGCCCGGCGCCCGGCGGCGCTCGCCGACCTGCCGCACTTCCCGGGCGACGTGCTCGACGCCGCCATCTCGGGCGGCGACCTCTGCGTGCAGGCCTGCGCCAACGATCCGCAGGTCGCGGTGCACGCGATCCGCAACCTGGCCCGGATCGGCATGGGCGTGGTCAGCGTGCGCTGGTCGCAGCTCGGCTTCGGGCGTACCTCGTCGACGTCGCACACCCAGACGACGCCGCGCAACCTGTTCGGCTTCAAGGACGGCACCGCCAACCTGAAGCTCGAGGAGACGGACCTGCTGCGCGATCACCTCTGGGTGCGGCCGGGCGACGGGCCCGACTGGATGACGGGCGGCGCCTACCTGGTGACCCGCAAGATCCGGATGATCGTCGAGACGTGGGACCGCACGTCGCTGGCCGAGCAGGAGATGATCGTCGGCCGGACCAAGGGATCGGGCGCGCCGCTGGGCGGGTCCGACGAGTTCGACGAGCCGAACCTGGACGCCGTCGGCGCCGACGGCCAGCCGCTAATCGCGCTCACCTCGCACGTCCGGCTGGCCCACCCGACGGTGAACGGCGGCGCCCGGCTGCTGCGCCGCGGCTACAACTTCGTCGACGGCTCAGACGGCCTCGGAAGGCTGAATGCCGGCCTCTTCTTCATGGCGTACCAGCGTGATCCCCGTAAGCAGTACGTGCCGATCCAGCGGAACCTCGCGCGCCGCGACGACATGAACGAGTACCTCAAGGCGGTCTCCCTCGGCCTGTTCGCCTGCCCGCCCGGCGTGACCGGACCGGACGACTTCTGGGGTCGCGCGCTCTTCGCCTAGCCTGGCTTTTTATCGCTCGCCGGGACATGATCAGCAGCGGCGCCGCCAGATGATCGCCGGGCGGTCACACGGGCCGAAAGGGGACAGTGCAATATTGGATCGCATGAGAGCCCGGGTACTCGTCGTCGATGACGACCCAGCGCTGGCCGAGATGCTCGGCATCGTCCTGCGCAGCGAAGGTTTCCTACCGTCCTTCGTCGCCGATGGCGAGCGTGCCCTCGCCGCGTTCCGGGAAAGCCGGCCCGACATCGTCCTGCTGGACCTGATGCTGCCGGGCATGAGCGGCATCGACGTGGCCCGGGCCATCCGGACCGAGTCGGGCGTTCCGATCGTCATGCTGACGGCCAAGAGCGACACGGTCGACGTGGTGCTTGGCCTGGAATCCGGCGCCGACGACTACGTGGTCAAGCCCTTCAAGCCGAAGGAACTGGTCGCGCGGATGCGCGCCCGGCTGCGCCGGGGCGAGGACGCCGCGCCGGAGATGCTCACCATCGGGCCGCCCGGCAACCAGATCACCATCGACGTGCCCGCGCACACCGTCGCCCGCGACGGCGAGGAGGTGAAGCTGACGCCGCTCGAGTTCGACCTGCTGGTCGCGCTCGCCCGCAAGCCGCGCCAGGTCTTCACCCGCGAGGTGCTGCTCGAGCAGGTCTGGGGTTACCGGCACGCGGCGGACACCCGGCTGGTGAACGTGCACGTGCAGCGCCTGCGCGCCAAGATCGAGCCGGACCCCGAGCGGCCGGAGATCATCCTCACGGTGCGCGGGGTCGGCTACAAGGCGGGGACCGGATAACGGCGCCGAGGGGCTAACCTTGCCCCCGATATGCATGCTCCCCCCTGGCTCCCGATGCCCATCCGCCGCACCCTTCGACTGGTGCGGCGGCAATGGCGCCTGGGCGTGCGCCGGGGCCTGCAGGTGGCCGCGCCCGCCCGCCGGGCCTGGCGCCGCTCGCTGCACCTGCGGGTCGTCACCCTGACCCTGGTGGCGTCCAGCCTGCTGGTCGGCGGCTTCGGCTGGTTCATCGCCTACAGCAGCACGCAGATTCTGCTGGACCGCGCCGAGGACGAGGTGCACGCCCAGATGCTGGGCAAGACGGAATATGCGTACCAGCAGCTCACCGTGCACCGGCAGGTGTTCGACCGGACGCTGCCGGCGACGATCATCGACACCGTCAACCGGCTCGCCGACGGCGACTCGGCGGAGAGCGGCGGCGCGATCGTCTCGCTGCGGGCCGACCACTTCCCCGACCTCAAGCCGGTCACCTCGGTGAAGGTGGACACCACGTCGCTGATCACCGCGGACATGGTGCACGCCGTCGCCGACTCCGGTCAGGTCGCGCAGCAGATCCGCACCGCCACCGTCGGCGGCGTGCAGACCAAATACCTCGTGTACGGCTCGCCGGTGCCGACCAGCTTCGGCAGTGTCGAGCTCTACTACCTCGTGCCGCTGACCACCGAGGACCGGGCGGCCAATCAGATCCGGACCATCGTGCTGGTCACCGGCCTGGCGCTGGTCATCCTGCTCGGGGTCGTCGCCGGCCTGGTCACCGGCATGGTGGTGACGCCGGTGCGGATCGCCGCGCGCACCGCGCAGCGGCTCTCGGCCGGCCTGCTCGACCAGCGCATGAAGGTCGACGGCGAGGACGACCTGGCCCTGCTGGCGGCCTCGTTCAATCAGATGGCGGCCAACCTGCAGCGTCAGATCGTGCGCCTGGAGGAGATGTCGAGGCTGCAGCGGCGCTTCACCTCCGACGTGTCGCACGAGCTGCGTACCCCGCTCACCACCGTGCGGATGGCGGCCGACCTGCTCTTCTCCGAGCGCGAGGAGTTCGACCCGGCGGTGGCGCGCAGCGCCGAGCTGCTGCAGACCGAGCTCGACCGCTTCGAGAGCCTGCTGACCGACCTGCTGGAGATCAGCCGGTTCGACGCGGGCTTCGCCGCGCTGGACGCCGAATACACCGACCTGGTGCCGATCGTCGAGCGGGTCGCCGAGCGCCTGGCCGGGCTGGGCGAGCGGGTCGGCGTGAGTATCGAGCTGCGGCTGCCGGAGACGCCGGTCATCGCGGAGGTCGACCCCCGCCGCATCGAGCGGGTGCTGCGCAACCTGGTCGGCAACGCCGTCGAGCACGGCGAGGGCCGGCCGGTGGAGGTCACCCTGGCCACCGACGAGGCCGCCGTCGCGGTCACCGTCCGGGACCACGGCGTCGGGCTCAAGCAGGGCGAGGAGCGGCTGGTGTTCAACCGATTCTGGCGCGCCGACCCGTCCCGGGCCCGGCAGACCGGCGGCACCGGGCTGGGCCTGTCGATCGCGGTCGAGGACGCGCGGCTGCACGGCGGCTGGCTGGAGGCGTGGGGCGAGCCGGGCGGCGGCGCGCAGTTCCGGCTGACCGTCCCGGTGCGCTCGGGCGACCGCCTGGTGGCGGCGCCGCTGCCGCTGATTCCTCGCGACCGGGCCGTCGACGCGCACCCCCCGGCCCTCGACGAGGCAACCCTGGCGGACGCCGACAACGCCGGTGAGCCCGCCGAGGTGGCCCGGTGAGCCCCCGCCTGCGGGCCGTGCTGGCCGCGCCGCTGCTGGTCGTGCTCCTGCTCGGCGGCTGCGGCATCCCGGACAGCACGGACGTGCACACCCTCGGCGCGGGCCCGTCGACCGGCACGTCCGCCGGCGACGACATCGCGCCGACCCGGCACGGCCGCGAGAGCACGCTCGACGCGCGGACCTTCGTCCAGTACTACCTCGAGGCCGCAGCCGGGGACCCGAGCGGCGCGATGGAGCGGGTCAAGGAGTTCCTCTCGCCGTCGGCCGCCGCCAAGTTCCGGGCGCCGCAGCCCCCCGACATCACGGTGGTGCACCTGGTCGAGGACCCGCTGGTCAACCCGGGCGAGGTCGCGGTGACGCTGCGCGCCCAGACGATCGGCAAGCTGGGCCACAACGGCATCCTGGACCCGGAATCGAACGAGGCCACAACCGAGTACCCGCTCACCATCGGATTCATCAGCGGCAAGAACGGGCTGTTTGTGACGAGCGTGCCGAAGACGCTGCTGATCAGCGACAGCGCGCTCAACACCTTCTATGACCGCCGCAACCTCTACTTCTGGGATCTCGAGCACACCGGCCTGGTGCCCGACGTGCGGTACCTGTCCAAGGACGTGCCGTCGGAGCAGGCGCCCAACGAGGTCATCAAGTGGCTGATCGACGGCCCGTCGCCGTGGCTCGAGGACTCCGTCGAGCCGCTGCCGGACGCCACCACGCTCGACGGCAACGTGCCCGCGGTGAGCGACGACACCCTGCAGGTCAACCTCAGCGGCCAGGCGGTGCAGCCCCCCGACGATCCGGCCGCGCTGGACCGGCTCCGGCGCCAGCTCATGTGGTCGCTGCGGCCCAGCCTGCCGCGCACGCTCAAGCTGCGGGTCGGCAGCCAGGACCAGCACAGCTACGACGACACCGACTACCTCACCAGCAACCTGGCGTACGGGCTGGCGACGATGCCGGAGCGCTTCGTGATCTACAACGGCCAGGTACGCCGGATGGCGCGGTTCCCGAACGCCGCCGACCCGGTGCCGGTGCTGCGCCCGGAGGCCAACCGCAACGTCCGGGCCGCGGCCCTGGCCGCCGCCGGCGACCGCCGGTTCGCCGCCCTCGTGGTCGGCGCCGGCGCCCGGCAGGAGCTGCGCGTCGCCGCGGCGCGGGCGGGGGAGCAGGCCGCGCCGGCCGCCGTGCGCCTGCCCGGCGGCACCGTCGGCCAGCCGGTCTGGGCGATCACCTCCGAGGACCCGCACATCCCCGCGGTCGGGCTGGTCACCGTCGGCGGGCGGCTCTACAGCTTCGCCTCGGACGGCTCGGCGGTCGCCGCGGTGGGCGTGCCGGGCGCGATCACGGGCATCACCGCCGTCGCGGTGGCGCCGGACGGCCGCCGGATCGCGCTGGCGGCGGGCGGCAAGGTGTTCATCGCCGCGCTGGCGACCAACGGGGACGGGGTGCAGGTGCGCCAGTCGCGGCACATCCTGACGTCGCCGCTGCGCCGGGTGACCGCGCTCGACTGGAGCAGCGAGACCTGGCTGACCGTCGCCGGCGGCCGCGCCGACCGCAACCGGGTGGCGATCTTCGAGGTGACGATCGACGGCACCCAGGTGTCGGCCCGCCTCGACGACATCGGCACGACGAACGTGAGCTACCTGACGGCGTACCCGGTGGGCCCGACCGCGGGCAAGGGCAGCTCCGACAACGTGGCGTACGTGGCCAACGGCGCCGCCTTCGACGTGCAGTTCGCCCCGGCCCGGATCCTGGCCGGTGATCTCGCCCAGCCGTCGGCGAACCCGCCGTCCGGTGTGGCGCCCACCGCGCCGTTCTTCCTGCGCTGAGCGTGCCGGGTGGCCTCGTCACGGTTGTCAGTCCTCGGCGCCGGCCTGGCGGATCTGATCCTGCCGGGTGCCTGCGCCGGCTGCGGCGCCGAGCGGGTGCCGCTGCGCTTCGGGGTGTGTGCCGGCTGTGCGGCCGCGCTGGAGGCCCTGACGCCCTTTCCGACGGCCCCGACACCCCCGCCGCCCGGAATGCCCTCCTGCACGGCGGTCGGGGCCTACGAGGGCGCGCTGCGGGGCGCGCTGCTGGCGTACAAGGAGCGGGGACGGCACCGGCTCGCCGGGCCGCTGGGCGCGCTGCTCGCCGTGGCGGTCGC
>NZ_JBEZXZ010000138.1:0-24549 GCF_040638275.1 Actinoplanes sp. NPDC026623
CGCGTCCCGGTGCGGACCGGCCGCTCCGGGATCCCCGGGCGTGGCGGCCGGCGCGCCGGGTGCCGCCGGGCCGGCCGGGGCCGCGACGCCCGCGCCGACCAGGTCTGCCGCCGGCTCCCCCGCCCGCGCGGTCGGCACCTCGGCCTGATCGGACCCGGCCTGAGCTGCATCGGTCTGCGCCGCGTCGGCGTGAGCCGCGTCGGCGTGAGCCGCGTCGGCGTGAGCCGCGTCGGTCTGGGCCGTCTCGGTCTGGGCCGCCCTGGACTGGGCCGCCTCGGACTGGGCCGCCTCGGACTGGGCCGCCGCTGCCTCGGCGCGTGGAGTGGCGGCCTGCGGTGCCGGGGCCCCGGTCGGGGAACCACCGGTGTCGCCGGGCGCGGTGGCCGGTCCGGCCGCAAGCCCGGCCTCGCCGCCCGCGCCGGATCCGGCTTGGATCCCGGCGTAGTGGGCGGTCAGTGCGGCGAGCCGGTCCGCCACCGGCGGGTGGGTGTCCCAGGCCGGCAGCGCGCCCGGCTCGCGGGCGCGCAGCACCGCGACGTCGTTCGCCCGCGCCGCCAGCACCCGCAGGAAGCCGCCGAAGATGTCGTCCGGGACGTGGCCCGCCTGCCAGCCCGGTCCGAGGTATTCGGCGTGGAAGATCCGCTGCAGGGCCTCGAGCGCCGGCAGGTCGCGCAGCACGGCCACCGCACCGGCGCGGCCCGCGTATTCCGCGGCGATCCGGTCCGCGGCCAGCTCCTGCGCCCGGCTGAACGGCGCGTCGACCCGCCGGTAGAACCGCGCGTAGGCGCGCAGCAGCTGGCCCGCCGGGTTGCGCGGCGAGATGCGCGGCACCGTCCGGGCGACCGCCACCCGGCCGCGGTAGGCAAGCGGCGCGAGCCGGCCCAGCCCGGGCGAGAAGTGGCCGAGCTCGTGCGCGGCGACCGCCCGCAGGTGCGCCTCGTCCCAGGCCTGCAGCAGCGGCAGGCCGAGATAGAGGTCGCGACGGCCGCCGATCAGGCCGAGCAGATGGGTGCGCTCGATGATCTTCGCGGCGGCGTCGGCGACGATCGTGACCCGGTCGGGCGCGCGGGTGCCGGCGGCCGCGGCGGCGCCGTCGAGCAGCGCCCAGAGCTGCGGCGCGTCCCCGCGCGTCACCGGGATGCCGATCGGCTCGCGGCGCCGGGTGTGCAGGGCACGCCAGGTCGCATAGGCCATCACGCCGACGGTGGCGATGCAGACCGGCACGCCGAGCCGCAGCGCGGTCCGCCCCGGGAGCATCGAGAGCAGCAGCAGGACGGGCACCACCACGAGCGCGAGCTGCGCTGCCGCGACGATCAGGAACCCGGCCAGCGCGGCCGCCGACGCAAGCACCCTCTTCTGCACGCGGGCAAGCCTAGGGGTGGCCACCGACACGCCGACATCCGCCGCCCGGCCCTCAGCAGTGATCAACTGGCCGGGTACCGCCGCGACGTGCCGAAATAACGCACGGAAGCCATAATCCGGTCACCCCTCGACTGGCGCCTGGACCCAGGGGATCTCGGGCGACGGGTGGAACGCGACACCCTGGTTGCGCCAGCGCGGCCCGAACGCGGCCAGCCGGGCCCGCAGCGATTCCCAGTCGTGGGTGCTCCGCGGCGACCAGCCGATCTCCGCGACCGCCGGGAGCCGGGGGTAGGTCATCGTCTCGACGTCGGTGAGGCTGCGCAGCGTCTCCGACCACAGCGGCGCCTCGACCCCGAGCAGGGACTCCTCACCCACACCCGGCAGGCGGTCGGCCGGATCCCACCCGTACGCGCGCTCGATGTCGATGAGGCCCGCCCAGTCCAGGCCGAGCGTGGTCTCCGCCGTGTACTTCATGTCCAGGTACGTGCGGTCCGCCGGCGACATGATCACCTTGCTGCCGTTGGCCGCCGCGCGGGCCGTGCCCTCGTCGGCCGCCTCGATCCGCCAGTACTGCACGATCGCCGTCTCCGGAAGCTCCACCCCGGCCATCTCGTGCCAGCCGATCACGCGCTTCTCGTACTTGGCGACGAGCGGGAGCACCCGCTGGATGAAGGTGCGGTAGTCCTCGGGCGTGGTGGCCTGCGCCTCGTCCCCGCCGATGTGCAGGTAGGGCCCCGGGGTCAGGGCGGCCACGTCGCGCAGGACGTCCTCGATGAACGCGTACGTGCCCTCGTGGTCCGCGACGAACGAGCTGTAGCCGACCTCGTGGTCCGTGCGCTGCGGCACGGCGGCCCCGTCCGCCGTCAGCTCCGGGTACGCGTGCTGCGCCGCGTTGACGTGCCCCGGCATGTCGATCTCGGGCACGATCGTGACGAACCGCTCGGCCGCGTACGCGACGATCCCGGCGTAGTCGGCCTTGGTGAGAAAGCCGGGGCCGGCGCCGTCGACGCCGGTGCCCTCGCCGCCGCTGATCTCGGTCAGGGCGGGCCAGCCGTCGATCTCGATCCGCCAGCCCTGGTCATCGGTCAGGTGCAGATGCAGATGATTGATCTTGAATTGGACGATCGAGTCGATGTAGGACCTGATCTCGTCCGGGGTGAAGAAGTGCCGGGCGATGTCGAGCATCGCGCCGCGGTAGGCGAACCGGGGCCGGTCGACGATCCGCCCGCCGGGCAGCACCCAGGCGCCCTCCTGCGGCGTTGCGGCGTCGATCGCGGCGGGCAGCAACTGCCGCAGCGTCTGCACGGCGGCGAAGAGCCCGGCGGGCGCGGCGGCGCGCACGGTCGCCCCGGCGGCGCCCACCTCGAGGTGGTAGCCCTCTTCGCCGAGCGCGTCGTCGCCGTCGAGCAGCAGGGCGATCGCGCCCGGACCCTCGCCGACCGGCAGGGCGAAGCCGGTGGCGGGGCGCAGCAGGGCCGCCAGATGCTCGCCCACCCGGCGCGCCTCGGCCGATCCCGGCGCGGTGCGGATCGCCGTACCCGCATCGATCGTGAAGGACGCGGCCCGGTCGGGCCGCACCTCGGCCGGCACGGGGATCACGTCGCCAAGCCCTCTGTGCTCGAACACCGGTTCGCTCACGCAACGCCTCCCCGTCTTCCGGACCGCCGATCGGTCGGCACGACTCTAAACCCTGTTTCCAGTTTCCGAGGCACCTGATGAAGCGCATCACGCCGCCGTTATCGTGGCGCCATGGCGACAACCACCCGGCCGGCCGGCCCCGCGGACGCGGCCGACCTGCACGAACTCGCGGCACGCACCTTCGGGCTGGCCAACCCGCCCGGCACGCCGCAGAGCGACATCGACGCGTTCATCGCGCAGCATCTGTCGCTGTCCAGCTTCGACAAGTATCTGGCCGATCCGGACCGGATCCTGCTGCTGGCCCACGACGACGGCGCGCCGGTCGCCTATTGCATGCTGGTCGCCGGGCCGATCGCCGATCCGGAACTGGCGCGCACGGTGGCGGCCGCGGGACCCGGCCCGGCCGTCGAGCTCAGCAAGTTCTACGTCGCCGCGAGCAGCCACGGCTCGGGCGTCGCGGGCACGCTGATGGCCGCGACGCTCGACGCGGCCGCGGCGACCGGGGCGCGGCAGTGCTGGCTCGGCGTCAACCAGCGGAACGCCCGGGCCGCCAAGTTCTACGCCCGGCACGGGTTCGAGATCATCGGGACCAAGCGCTTCCTGGTCGGCGAGCAGCGGCACGACGACCACGTCCGGGCCCGCCCGCTCTGACGGCCGGCGGTCAGCGGCTGCGGACCGCCGGGGCGCTGAACCACGCGTCCGTGCCCGGCAGCAGCGACCACTCGATGCGCAGCCGGGCCGGCTCCGGGATCGGGGGCAGATCCGCCGGCGCGAACCAGCCGACGGCCAGCGACTCGTCGTCGTTCACCCGGGCCTCGCCGCCGACGGCCCGGCACCGGAAGGTGATGTCGACGAACTCCGTCTGGTCGCCGTTCGGGTAGGTGTTCGGCGGCTGGGTGAGCACGCTGGTGACCCGCTCGGGCACGACGTGGACCGCCGTCTCCTCGTAGACCTCGCGGACCACCGTCTCGGCAGGCTGCTCGCCCGGGTCCATGACTCCCGCGATCAGCGCCCAGCGGCCGGTGTCCGAGCGCTGCCCCAGCAGGAGCCGGCCGGCGTCGTCGAACACGACGGCGGTCACCCCGGGCAGCAGCAACCGGCGGTGCCCGACAACGTCACGAAGGCTCTTGATATACGGCGAAATGGGCATGCCGGACAAGATAGTGCCGTTCGGCGCCGCCGCCCGCCCCGCCGCGCAGCGTGTTGTCAGTCGATCAGCGGGCGCACCTCCTCGGCGACGAACCGGAGGAAGCCCTCCGGGTCCGGGTCGTCGGCGGTCGGCTGCAGGATCACCGTCGTCGCGCCCGCCTCGACGAAGCGCTCGATCGTCGCCGCCACGGCCTTGGCGTCCCCGGCCACGCCGGGGAAATCCACGCCCTCGCGCTCCTGCCACGTCGCGAGCCGCTGAGCGGCCCCGGGCCCGCTCGCGGCCGGCAGGAAGACGACCACTTCGTGGCCCTCGCCGGCGCCGATGTGCTCCCGGGCCGCGACCACGCCCGCGGGCGGCGTCCCGCCGGTCAGGATCGTGCCGTCGGCAAGCTCGCCCGAGAGCCGCAGCGTCCTGGGTCCGGTCGCGCCGATCAGCAACTCGGGTGCGGGGTCCGGCGCCCAGTCCAGGGCGACCGCGTCGAGCTTCACGTAGCGGCCCTGCACGGTCACCGTCTCGCCGTGCAGGAGGGCACGCAGCGCGGTCGTGTGCTCCCGCAGCAGGGTCATCGGCGAGGCCGCCTTGACGCCGACCTGCGCCATCCACTCCTGCACGCCGTGGCCGATGCCGACGATCGCGCGGTCGCCGAACATCCGGCGCATCGTGGCGATCTCCATCGCCGCCAGGGCGACGTTGCGGAACGGCACCGGCACGATGCCGATGCCGACCTTGAGCCGGGTGGTCCAGGCGAGCGCCGCCGAGGCCGCGCTGACGCCGCCGTTGAGGAAGCAGTCCTCCCACAGCCAGAGCTGCTCGAGGCCGGCATCGTCGGCGGCGCACGCGATGTCGCGCAGCCGCTCGGGTGGATTGGAGGGCAGGAAGACGGCGCCTAGTTTCGTCATCGGACCATCGTCCCTGGCGCCTACGACAGAAATCCGCACCGGTGCCGGACCGGACGGCGACGCCTCGCGATCCACCTCCGGAACACCACATAGGACCGCCGGCCGGCCACCTCGGAGCGTCGGCGTTATTAAGTTGAAGTTTATATAAGCCAAGTCGTAAAAATCGCGGGAAAGTGTCGGGGGTGATCGATAGATTCATCGTGCGGATCGGCGCCACGGGGGCGCCGATCCGTCCATCTACCCGGCGACGCCGCGCAGCAGATTCTCGGCCGATTCGCGGATCCGCCCGGGCAGCTCCGGCGGCGACTCCACCGTGAAATCCGCACCCATCGCGCCGAGAATCATGACCGGCCAGCTCAGATCGTCCACCGTCATCCGCAACCGGCACTCCGTCGGCGACAGCTCCTCGACCGTCGCCCAGTGGCCGACGAACCCCCGCACCGGCTCCGCCGCCCGGTGTATCCGCACGGACACCTCGTAGCGGCTGGTCGCCGCGGCCAGGCGCGAGCGCATCCAGGCCACCGGATCGCCGCCCGGGATCTCACGCGGGCGGAAACGCGCACCCGTCGCGGCCGGCGCCGCGAGCCGGTCGACCCGGAAGCTGCGCCAGTCGCCCCGATCCAGGTCCCAGGCCGCGAGATACCAGCGACGGCCCAGCGACACCAGGCGGTGCGGCTCGACGTGACGCGACGAGGAGTCGCCGTCGCGCGACGTGTAGTCGAAGCGCAGCCGCTCCTCGCTGCGGCAGGCCATCGCCAGCGTCGTCAGCGTCGTCGCGTCCAGCGTCGGGCCGCCGCCGAAGACGCCCGGCGCGGTCGCCGCCTGCAGGGCGTCGATGCGCCTGCGTAGCCGCGGCGGCAGCAGCTGGATGACCTTCGCCAGCGCGCGTACCGAGGTCTCCTCGAGGCCCGCCACCGCGCCCGCCGCCGCCGTACGCAGGCCGATCGCGATCGCGACCGCCTCGTCGTCGTCGAGCAGCAGGGGCGGCACCGCCGCGCCCGCCTGCAGCTGATATCCGCCGGCGACGCCGCGCGCCGCGTCGACCGGATAGCCCAGCTCGCGCAGCCGGTCGACGTCGCGGCGCAGCGTGCGGGGGCTGACCTCGAGCCGGTCGGCCAGCTCGGTGCCCGGCCAGTAGCGGTGGGTCTGCAGCAGGGAGAGCAGCCTCAGCATCCGCGCACTCGTGTTCGCCATGAATCCAGTCTCGCTCCGATAGCGGTCAGGAATTGACCGCTAAGAACCCTAGCGTCGGAACCACAGCCAGCGGGGCCGCGACGAACTGATCAGCCAGGGGCGCGCGTACGGGCTGAAGGTCGTCGCGGCCCGGCGGCGGGCCGCCGAGCTGATCGACTCGCTCGGCCTGAGCGAGGTCGCCGACCGGACCGTGTCCACGCTCTCCGGCGGCCAGCGCCGCCGGCTCGACATCGCCATGGGCCTCATCCACGCCGCGGCGCTGCTCTTCCTCGACGAGCCGTCGACCGGGCTGGACCCGCAGAACCGCGCCAACCTGCAGGAACACATCGTCGAGCTGCGCAAGCGGCACGACACCACGATCGTGCTGACCACGCACTACCTCGACGAGGCCGACTCGATGGCCGAGCGGGTCATCGTGATCGACCACGGCCGGATCATCGCCGACGACACCCCCGCGCGGCTCAAGACGAAGCACGTCGGTGACCGGATCGTCCTGGGCTTCGACCACGAGGTCGACGCCGCGGCGGCCGCGTCGGGCATCCCGCACCCGCTGTACCGGCACGGCACCCGGCTGACGATCTCCGTGCCGGGCGCGCCCCGGCTCCTGCCAGACCTGCTCGAGGACCTGCGCGCCGCGGGTGTGCCGGCGACCGAGGTGGAGGTCAGGCGGCCGACCCTCGACGACGTGTTCCTCAAACTGACCGGCCGCAGCTTCGAACTGCACCTCGGCGGGGCGCTGCTCGGCCTCGCCGTCCTCTGCGTCTTCTGCCTGGGGCTCGGCGCCCTGTCCTACACGCTGGCGCTCGCGGCGAAGAACCAGGAGTGGCTGTTCTGGACCGTGCAGCAGACGCTGCTCTTCCCGCTGCTGCTGCTCGCCGGCATGCTGCTGCCGGTCTTGGCCGGCCCGGGGTGGCTGCAGGCGCTCTCGAAGTGGAACCCGCTCACCTACGTGGTCGACGCCGAGCGCGCCCTCTTCGCCGGCGACGTCCGGGCATCGACGACGGTGACCGGCGCGGTCGCCGCGGCCGGCGTCGGCGCCCTCGGCCTGCTGGCCGGCGTCCGGGCGATGAAGCGCTCGGACTGACCGGCACGCCGGGGCGGCCCGGTGAGCAGGGTCACCGGGCCGCCTGGACCAGAGTGTGCGGCGCGGGGCGGCGGGGAACAGATACCGTCGGTCCCTCGGGTGCGGCGAGCGACGGGGGACTGCGGGCGATGTTCGGGCAACGGCGGCGCGCGGTGCCACTGATCCCGCGTACGTTCGGCCGGCTCATCGAGGGCCTGAACCGGCCCCGGCGCGCGATACCGCAGCCCCGGCGCGGCAATCCCGATGCCGTCGTCGACTGCGCCGTCTACCACGACGGGATCCGGCGCTCCGGGCACGTGCACTACGCCGACGCCGCCCGGCAGGCACACCGCCATCGGGACGCCTTCGTGTGGCTCGGCCTGCACGAGCCCGACGAGGCCACCATGGCCGACATCGCCCGGGTCTTCGGGCTGCACGACCTCACCACCGAGCAGGCCGCCACCACCGGGCACCGGCCGGCGGCCGAGACCATCGACGACGTCACCCGCCTCGTGTTGCGTACCGCGCGCTACGTCGAGCACCAGGAGCTCACCGCCACCTCCGAGGTGGTCGACACCGGCGACGTCACCGTGCTGATCGGGCCGCGCTTCGTCATCACCGTGCGGCACGGCGCCGCCGGCGCGCTCAAACCGGTCCGCGAGGAGCTCGAGCAGCGGCCCGCCCTGCTCGCCCAGGGACCGTGGGCGGTCGCGTACGCGGTCTGCAGTCGAATGGTCGACCTTTACCTTGACGTCGCCGAGCATGTCGAGCACGATCTGGAGGCGTTGGAGGAGGTCGCCTTCTCCGCGAGCAAGCCGCCGGACATCGCGCACATCTATCAGCTCAAGCGGGAGATGGTGGAGTTCAAGCGGGCCGTGATGCCCCTGCAGGAGCCCCTGCAACGGTTGCTCGACCGGGGCGTCGTGCCGGAGGGCCTCCAGCCGTACCTGATCGATCTGCGGGGCCGGCTGGCCCGGGCCGTCGACCGGGTCGCCGGCTTCGACGACCTGCTGAACTCGATCCTGCAGGCGCGGCTCGCGCAGGTCTCGGTCGACCAGAACAACGACATGCGCAAGATCGCTTCATGGGCGGCCATCGCGGCCGTGCAGACCGCCATCGCCGGGGTCTACGGGATGAACTTCGAGTTCATGCCGGAGCTCGGCTGGCGCTACGGATACCTCGGCGCGCTGCTGCTGATGGCCACCGCCGCCGTACTGCTGCATCGCCGGTTGAAGAAGGCGGGTTGGCTGTGACGATCGCGGAGCCCGACGAGCGCTGGGCCGCCCTCGGCCGGCGGGCCTGCGTGGTGCTGGCGCCCCTGTTCATCGAGATCGAGCACGTCGGCAGCACCGCGGTGCCCGGCATGCCCGCCAAGCCGGTCATCGACCTGATGGCGAGCGTCGACGACCTCGACGAGGTCAACGACCCGGCGCTGGAGACGTTCGGCTACAAGATGGTGCGCTCCGACATGCCGGAGCGCCTCTTCTACCGGCGCGAGGACTACGACAGCACCGGCTACCACCTGCACGTGGTGACCGCCGAAAGCTGGCCGACCCGCAACGAGCGGCTGCTGCGCGACCATCTGATCGCGCATCCCGCGGACCGCGAGCGCTACGCGGCGCTCAAGCGCGAGCTGATGGACCGGCACGGGCCCGGCGACGCATACACGCAGGGTAAGACCGACCTGCTTCAGGAGCTGACCGACGCCGCCCGCGCGGCCCGCGGCCTACCCTCGGTGCCGGTCTGGGAAGAGTAGGTCACGCTGCGTGCCCACACTCACCCAGAGCATCGGACGTTACGGCCGTGACCAGGCATAACGCCTGAGGTCCCACCCGTCCCAAACCTCAACCGAACGTACCGGACCGGCGCCCGGTCCGCATGATCTCCACTCCGGACGGTGCACCTAGTATGCACCGGTCTGCCGTGGCGGCCGAACACGGAAGGTAACTACCGTTTGGCTTCGATCACTGCACTGGGGGCGGTAGCTAGGTGGGTAGCACGATAACCGAGGCCGAGCCGCAGAGCCTGGACTCCGGCGCCGGGACACCCGGCGGCACCGGCCTGATGGCCACCCTGCGCGGGCACCTGGACCTGTTCCTCAACGCCGGCTCGCTGATGGCGACGACCGCGATCACCTCGCTGTTCGGCTTCGCCTACTGGTGGCTGGCGGCGCAGTTCGCGTCGAAGGAGGCCGTCGGCCAGGCCTCCGCGGCGGTGTCGGCGATGACGCTGATCGGCACGATCGGGATGTTCGGCATGGGCACCATGCTGATCTCCGACCTGCCGGCGCTGCGCGGCCGCAAATGGGAACTGATCTCCACCTGCCTGCTGGTGGCCGGCAGCGCCGCGACGGTGGGCGGCCTCGTCTACGTCGCGATCGCGCACCTCGCCATCCCCGGCCTGCAGAACGCGCTCGGCAGCACGGCCGCCACCGTGCTGCTGGTTTTCGGCATCGCGCTGAACGCGATGACGCTGGTCCTGGACGAGGCCCTGGTCGGCCTCCTGCAGGGCCCGATGCAGTTGATGCGCAACGCCTGGTTCTCGGTGATCAAGCTGGTCCTGCTCGGCGTCCTGGTGGTGCTGCCGCTCACCGTGACCGGCGGCGAACTGCTGCTCACCTGGATCGCCGGCGCGGTCGCGTCGGTCGTGATCCTCGGTCGCGCCCTGCGGCGCAAGGCAATGATCGATTCGGTACGCCCGCGAGCGGCGCTGCTGCGCGGCCGGGGCCGGGCGACGTTCGACCACAACCTGCTGAACCTGGCCACCTACCTGCCGCGGGCGGCGCTGCCGCTGGTCGTCACCGCGGTGCTGTCGGCCGAGGCGAACGCGTCCTTCTACACCGCGTTCATGGTGCTGTCCTTCCTCGCCATGGTCCCGGGCAACGTCGCGCTCACCCTCTTCGCGGTGGCCAGCGGCGACAAGGCCGCGCTGCGCTCCAAGGTCCGGATGGGCCTGCTCA
Source organism: Actinoplanes sp. NPDC026623 (assembly GCF_040638275.1). Taxonomy (NCBI): domain Bacteria; kingdom Bacillati; phylum Actinomycetota; class Actinomycetes; order Micromonosporales; family Micromonosporaceae; genus Actinoplanes; species Actinoplanes sp. NPDC026623. The sequence continues at coordinate 10,266 of NZ_JBEZXZ010000138.1, forward strand.
TCTGCGTCGGCGGCGGCCTGCCCGTCTCGCTCGTGGTGGTCTTCGCCGCGAAGCCGATCATGGGCCTCTTCGGGTCGGGCTACGCGGAGAGCGCGGGCACCGCGCTGACCATCCTGGCCCTTACCTACCTGCCGTTCGTCTTCCACCACTTCTTCCTGGCGATCTCCCGGGTGCAGGGCCGGGTCCGCGGCGCCGGCGTCTTCTCGGTCTTCGCCGGCATCGCGGAGCTCGCCGCCGCCTGGTACGGGGGCAGCCGCGGCAGCCTCACCGAACTCGTCACCTGGGTGGCGCTCGTGATGGCCGCCGAGACCGTCCTGGTCGCGCCGACCGTGCTCCGGGTCGTCTTCGCCCGCACACCTCTGGAGGAAAACATCATGTCCGCCACCAGCCTGACCCTGCGCGAGCGCGCCTGGCTGCCGCTGGAGTACATCCGGACGGTCGGCCCGCTGACCGGCGTCACCGCCGAGCGGCTGCGGAACGCGCTGATCGGCCTGCACGCCGCGGACCCGGCCCACCGGGCCGTGTCACGGCTCGACCGCTCCGGCGCGCGGTGGGAACACATGGACGCGACGGCGTTCGCCGCGTACGTCCGGGAGGCCGTCACCGACCTGGGCGACGGGCCGGTCGACTTCGACGCGATGAGCCGGGAGCTGCAGGCCGAGCCGCGGGGCCACCACCCCGTACGGATCCTGGCCGGCGGCGGCTATGTCGCGATGAAGGTGGCGCACGCGTACGGCGACGCCGGCCCGGTCAACAATCTGCTGCGGGAACTCGTCCGCGCGGCCGGCGAGGGGCGGCCGGCGGTCATCGCCCCGTCCGCCCGGCACCGGTGGGCGCTGCCCAAGGCCTGGTGGAAGCAGTTCGGCACCAAGCCGGGCCGGTGGAAGCAGGGGCTGAGCTTCGCCCGGCCGCCGCACCAGGAGCAGTCCGCGACCCGGCCGTGGGCGGCGAACCTGACCGTCGAGACCGCCCGCTCCGCCGACGTGCTGGCCAAGATGCGGGTGTGGCGCGACCAGTACTCGCCCGGAGTCACCACGTCGGCGATCACGTTCGCGGCCTTCACCGCGGCGCTGCGGGAGCTGGGGCTGAACCCCGACACCTCCGGCGGCACCTTCCTGGCCGACGCCCGCCGGTACGTGGACAAGGGCGTCAGCATCGACAGCAACTTCTGCATGGGCCCGTACCTGACCCCGGCGAGCCTGACCGACCCGCAGGAGATCCACACCACGCTCAAGGCGGAACTGGCCACCGGCCGGATCCTGACCATGATGCTGCTGCGCGAGTGCAAGATCGCGGTGACCGGGGCACCGGGCCTGCCGGACGCGTACCCGAACGAGGCGCCGATCGAGCCGCGGCCCCGGCTGACGTTCAGCAACCAGGGCCGGCACGACCTGCTCGCCGACCTGCCCTGGGCGGTCGACGTCGCGGGCCGGGTGAACCAGAGCGTGCCGACGCTCAACGGGCCCGAGGGCATCACGCTCACCACGTCCGAGATGGGCGGGGTGCTGCACCTGGAGGCGACGTTCCACGCCTCCACCTACGACCCGGCCGTGGTGGCCCGGGCGCTGCGGCTCGTCTGCGCCGACCCGGCCGCGCTGATCATGGCGACCCGCTAGAACCGGTCCTTGCGCGCGGCCGACCGCCCCCACTCGGCCGCGCGCAAGGATCTCAGTGGTCGGGGTTCCGCAGCACCGGGAGCCTCAGCCAGTAGATCCTGGCCTTCTCCACCGCCTTGTCGCCGCAGGTGTTGTAGCTCAGCGTCGCCTCGACCGGAACCATCGTGTTCCGGTCGTAGTCCGCGTCCACCTTGAACGCGGTGTAGTCGGGCCGCGCCGGCCTGAGGTAGGCCTCGTCGCGGAACGACGTGTAGGAGCCGGTGTTCTCCGGGTAGACGATCCCGACGTGGTCGGCCCGGACGGTCACCTCGGCGTCGCAGATCTTCTCGCCGGTGTCCCACCAGATCTTGACCCAGGTCGGGTCGTGCGCCCTGACGACCTCGATCCAGGGTGTCACCGGGTGGGGACCGTGGTGGCTCGCGGATGCCGGGGTCGCCGTCATCAGGCCTGTCGCCGCCACCGCCGCGGCCGCCAGCACGGCGGTTCGCCGGATCCCGTTCATCAGCACTCCAAATGCCTCGACCAGTTCTAAACCATAACAATCCGGATGATATTGGGATTCTGGTCACGTCGGAGTTGCTTTCGGAAATGGGTTGGACGACAAAAAACGCGTGACCGGCCAAGCGGCCGGTCACGCGTTCGGTTGTCTATACGGCTCAGAGTTCAGCCATTACCCGCGCGGGCCGCCACCCTGCTGACCGCCACCCTGCTGACCGCCGCCCTGCTGGCCGCCACCCTGCTGACCGCCACCCTGCTGACCGCCGCCCTGCTGACCGCCCTGCTGACCGCCGCCCTGCTGGCCGCCGCCCTGCTGACCGCCACCCTGCTGACCGCCCTGCTGGCCCCCGCCCTGCTGGCCGCCACCCTGCTGACCGCCACCCTGCTGACCGCCCTGCTGGCCCCCGCCCTGCTGACCGCCACCCTGCTGGCCCCCGCCCTGCTGACCGCCACCCTGCTGGCCCCCGCCCTGCTGGCCGCCACCCTGCTGGCCGCCACCCTGCTGGCCCCCGCCCTGCTGACCGCCACCCTGCTGACCGCCCTGCTGGCCGCCGCCCTGCTGACCGCCACCCTGCTGACCGCCACCCTGCTGACCGCCCTGCGGGAACCCGCCACCCCCGTGCTGGCCGCCGCCCTGCGGGAACCCGCCACCCCCGTGCTGGCCCCCGCCCTGCGGGAACCCGCCACCGCCGTGCTGGCCGCCGCCCTGCGGGAACCCGCCGCCCCCGTGCTGGCCGCCGCCGTTGAACACCACGACCGGCATGGCCAGGTTGAACGACCTGCGGATCGGACGGTCGCGCCGCCCGCAGTTGTCGTACTGGATGGTGGCGCTCAGCCGCGCGATGGTGGAGCGACGGAACTGCGGGTTCACCCGGAACGTCGTGACGCCGATGCGCCCCGGCAGCAGGGAGCCCCGGGAGAAGGACGTGAACGGGCGCGCTCCCGGGTAGTCCACGTACACGCCGCGACCGTTGACTCGGACCGCGACGTCGCAGATGCGACGGTCGGTGGTCCAGCGGATCCCGACCCAGGTGGGCAGGAAGGCCCTGACGGCCGGGATCCCGCTGGAGACGGGCACCGGGCCGCGTGGCATCGCTTGCGCGGCGGTCGGCGCCACCAGCGACGCAATCCCGACAGCGGATGCGGTGGCGACCACGAGGGCTCCCATACGACGACCCTTGTTCATCCCAATCCTCCGAAACTAGTCACGCAGCCGGGCCTGGCGGCCGGACCGACAACCAGAGGTTATGGGGACTTTTTATCCTTGATCGCCATTTGGATGGCATTTTGGGCGTTTCATAGCTTTCTGACCATTATGTGGAGGCCGACTAGTCCGTTCGTCCGATGATCAAAAGCTTCCGGTACGGTGCCCGCGATCGTGAAGCCGAGCGACTGCCAGAGGCGCACGGCGACGACGTTGCTCTCCACGACGGCATTGAATTGAATGCTGTGATAACCCTCCCGACCCGCCCAGTCGATGACGTATGCGCCCAGCGCCCGGCCGACCCCGCGGCCCTGCCGCTCGGGGTCGACCATGAAGCTGCCGGTGGCGACGTGCGCGCCCCGGCCCGGCCGGTTGGGGCCCATCTTCGCCGAGCCGAGGATGTCATCGCCCTCCACGGCCACGACGGTGAGCCCCGGCGGCGATTCCATCCAGACCGCCCGCGCGTCGTCCGACCCGAGGCCGAGCGGGTAGACGTACGTCGAGCCGTCCTCCACGATCCGTGACCAGAACGGATAGATGCGGGGCCAGTCCTGCGGGGTCGCCTCTCTGATCTCCATGCCGGAAACCTAGAGCGTGTCCCGCCGGCTTGGTGGCCCGTGCCGGGCCCGGCTTCCGCCTCGCGGCGCGGGACTAGGATTTATTGGTTCAAACACCTTGAACCGTCCAATAGGGGACGATGAGCGAAGTATCAGCCACAGAGGGGGATGGCATGTCGCTCAGCGCGGCCCATTCGGCGGCGTTCCGCCGCGAGGTACCCCAGGAACTCCGGGTCTGGTCGATCCGGGACGCCGCGGGCTTTCCCGCGCCCAGGGGCGAGGCGGGGAACCGGGCCATGCCGTTCTGGTCCAAGCCGACCCGGGCCGAGCGGGTCGTCTGCGCCGTCGCGGCGTACCAGGGCTTCGACGTGGTGGAGATCCCCGTCTCCGACTGGCTCGGCAGCTGGCTGCCCGGCCTGCGCCGCGACGGCCTGCTCATCGGGGTGAACTGGGCCGGCGCGCTCGCCACCGGGTACGACGTGACGCCCGCCCGGATCGCCGATTGGTTCGCCGAGCTGTCGTGAGCGCGCCGGGCCTCAGGGTCCCCTGGTCTCGACGACCGACGGGGGTGTCGAGGGGCCGGCCGCCGAGGGCGGCGGGGAGGACGGCGGGGTCGACGGGGAGACCGAGACCGGCGCGGGCGGCGCAACCGGAGTCGACGCCTGCGGCAGCGGGTGCGACTGGACCGTCCGCTCCGGCAGATCGAACGTCCAGCCGTCCCGCTTCAGCTTCGGGATCAGCTTCGTCAGCGCCGCGACGGTCTGCTCACGCTCGCCGCCGCCGTCGTGGATCAGCACGATCGCGCGCGGCGTCAGCTGCTTCTCGATGCGATCGGCGATGACGTCCGCGCCCGGCAGCAGCCAGTCGTCCGGGTCGACGACCCAGCCGAGCGGCGTGTGGCCGAGGTCGGTGCCCACCTGCGCGGACTTGCCCCAGGATCCGTACGGGGCGCGGAAGAACGGCACCGTCGAGCCCGGAGCGGCAACGGCGATGGCCGCGTCCGTACGGTTGATGTCGTCGCGGGCCGCGGCCGCGGTGACCTGGCCGAGGTCGTCGTGCTTCCAGGAGTGGTTGCAGAGCTGATGCCCCTCGGCGATCACCCGGCGCACCAGCTCCGGATACTTCTGCACCTCCTCGCCGACCATGCAGAACGTCGCCTTGACGTGCTGCTCGGCGAGCAGGTCGAGCACCTGCGCCGTGTACGGCGACGGCCCGTCGTCGAAGGTCAGCCCGAGCCGCTTGCCCTTGCCCACGGTGTGCACGACCGGCACGCCCGGGCCCGGCTTCGCGTCCTGGTCCTTCGGCTTCCCGGCGGCCTTGGACCGCCCGGCGTCGCCGACGTCGATCCGTCCCACGTGCGCCGGCTTGGGCAGATCCGTCATCGGCGTGCCGTCCAGCGCGTCCCGGGTGAAGTCACGCCACAGCCGCGTGGGCATCGTCTCGCCCTTGATCGCGGCGCCCGCCGAGTCGCGGATCGGGCCGGGCCGGGCCTTTCCGAGCCAGACCGCGGTGGCCAGTTCGGGGGTGTAACCGGCCATCCACGCGTCCTGGTTGTCCTTCGTGTTGCCCCACTGCTGCGCGCCGGACTTGCCGGCGGCGGGCCGGCCGGGCAGCACGTCGCCACCCCGAACCACGGCACCCAGAACGGTGGACACGTCGGCGGCGACCTTGCTGTCCAGCACCCGCTTGGCCGTGGGCCGAGCCGTCCAGAGGCGCCGGCCGTCAGGGGTCGACGCGGTCTCCACGAAATACCGGTCGTGCCGGACGCCGCCGGCCGCGAAAGTCGCGTACACGGATGCCAGATCACCGGGAGTGACCGGATAGCGGCCGATCGCGATGTCCGACCGGGTCTTGCCCGGCGCCGGGTCGCCCTTGGCGTCCACCAGCGTCGGCACTCCCCCGTACGTCTTCGCGACGCCGAGGTCGTACGCCATGGACCGGACGGTGTCCGCGCCGATCTCCTCGGTGACCGCGTAGAACGGGGTGTTGAGCGAGTCGACCATCGACTTCTCGAGCGTGCAGTTCGGGCACTGCTGGTCGCCGCGGTTCTGCAGCGGCACGCCGAGCCGGCCGGCGAAGAGGCGCGGCGAGCTTCCGTCCCAGCGCGACAGGTAGCCGATGCCCTTGCGCAGCGCCGCGGCGAGCACGATCGGCTTGAACGTCGAGGCCGCCGGGTGCGCCGCCGAGGCGTCATCGAAGAAGCCGCGTCCCTGGTCACCGCCGTAGTAGGCCCGTACCCCGCCGGTCTCGGGGTCGACCGCGACCAGCGCGGCCCGCAGGTCCTTCGGCTGGCTCGCCAGGTGGGCCGCGACCTGGTTGACGGCCGCGCCGTGCGCGGCCGGGTCCAGGGTCGTGGTGATCGACAGACCCAGGGTGTGCAGGGACTGCGAGGTCACGCCGTGCGCGGCAAGCTCGCGCTCGACCCGGTCGATGACCAGGCCGTTGGGCCCGAGCGTCTGCACCGCGCCCGAATTCACCGGCGGATAGTTCGGCTCCTCGGTGAGCCAGCCCTGCTCACGCTCCGACTTGACGATCCAGGTCCAGCGGGTCCGCGCGGCGGCCGCGTCGTTCGCCGGGTCGAACCCGTACGGGTCCTTGATCACGGAGGCCAGCACCGCGCCCTGGGCCGCGGTCAGCCGGTCCGTGGTGATCCCGAAGTAGGCGTTCGCGGCCGCCGCGATGCCGTACGCGCCGCGGCCGTAATAGATGCTGTTGAGATAGCGCTCGAGGATCTCGTCCTTGGTGTAGCGGCGCTCCAGCCGGATGGCGAGCGCGAACTCCTTCGCCTTACGCTCCACCGACACGTCCTGGGTCAGGAAGGCATTGCGGGCGTACTGCTGGGTGATCGTCGAGGCGCCCTGCCGGCTGCCGCCGACGTCGGCGACGAGGGCGCGCAGGACGCCGCGGATCGAGACGCCGCTGTGGTCGTAGAAGTCGCGGTCCTCGGCGGCGAGGATCGCGGACCGGACCGCCGGGGGCACGGCGGCGAGCGGCACGTCACTGTGGTCGGTGGTGCCGACCCGGGCCAGGATGGTACGGCCGTCGCGGTAGTACAGCGTCGACGCCTGCGGCTCGGCCGGCTCGGCGGACATCGGCACGGACTCGATGTACGCCTCGACGGCCCCGGCGCCCGCACCGCAGAGGACCAGTGCGACCACGATCAGCCGCACCACGATCCGCCGGGGGCGACGGCGCCTTTTCCCTTTTGCCGGTGCTCGCTGATGATCTCCCACGCTGAGGGGACGAGAGTGGGCCATCGATTGGTGCAGCCCGCAGCGCAACTACTTTGCGTATACGAACCCTCACCTTATATCTACGCGCAGTGACCAGGGGTTTCGTACAGATGTCGAAACAGTCAGTGAAACATGTCACTTCGAGCCACGAACCGATATCGACGGCCGGTGGTTGCCGAGTCGGGCCACCCCCTATGCTTGCCGGACCGCAACAAACAGGGGGTGCATCGGTGCGGAGTCTCGAAATCCTCGTCGTCGACGACGACGACGCCGATGCGCTGATGATCTCGGAGGCGCTGCAGAACGCGAAGCGCGGCGCCACGGTCAACCGCGTGGCCGACGGCCGCGAGGCGCTGGACTACCTGTTCCGCACGCCTCCCTACGAGGCGGCCCAGCGCCCGGATCTGATCCTGCTGGACCTGAACATGCCCCGCATGGACGGCCGCGAGACCCTGGCCGCGATCAAGTCCGACGACCGGCTGAAGGCGATCCCGGTGGTCATACTGACCACGTCGGGCGCCGCACCGGACATCGTGTCGAGCTACCAGCACCGCGCGAACGCGTACGTGACCAAGCCGTTCGGCCTGGACGAGTTCGAGGCGACGGTCCGCACGATCGACCGCTTCTACGGCGAGGTGGCCCGGCTCCCGCCGGGAGACTGACCCCGGGTTATCCGGCCCCGGCCGGGGTATCTGCAGGGGCATGTCGCAGAACAACGCACCCGTTGACCTCGGTGCACCGCAGTCGTTCGTGGTCCTCGCCGACGGCACGCCGGTATACGACCGCGCGGGCGACAGCGTCGGCACGGTGGCACACGTCCTGGCGGACCACCAGGAGGACATCTTCCACGGCCTGGTCCTGAAAACGTCGGACGGCCACCGCTACGCGAGCGCTGGCCAGGTCGACGGCATCTTCGAGCACGGCGTGATCATCTCGGTGCCGGCCGGCGAGCTGAAGGAACCGTCGGCGGACCCGGCAGCGGACGGGGACGCCCACTTCACCGACGGCCTGCGCCGAGCCTGGAACTGGCTCATCCAGCCCCGGTGAACCTGCGCTGAGCCCCGCCGGAGACGGCACGCGGGCCGGCCGAGGATCGGCCGGCCCGCGTCACGCTGTGCGCCTCGCGATCAGATCGCGCTGCCCTTCTTGTATTCGTCCCAGCTCAGGTTCCAGTCGGTCCAGCCGTTGCCGTTCTTCAGCTTGTCGCCGGTGCCGCTGACCGTGATCGGGTCGCCGATCATCGTGCGCCCGAACAGCCACTTGCCCATGGCCATCGAGACGTTCACGCAGCCGTGCGAGACGTTGGTCCGGCCCTGCACGCCCTCGGACCACGGCGCGGCGTGGATGAACTGGCCGCTCCAGGTGATCCGCTGCGCATAGTCGATCTTGGTGCGGTAGCCCTTCTCCGGGCCCAGCTCGTCCATCGTGTCGAAGACCGTGTGCGCCTGCTTGTCGATGATCACCATCGTGCCGCTCGACGACGGGGTGCTCGCCTTGCCGAGGCTGACCGGGATGGTCTTGATGACCTTGCCGTCCTGCTTGACGGTCATCTTCTTGGACTTGTTGGAGACCGTCAGGACCATCGAGCGGCCGGTCTTGAGATCGACGGTCATGTCGGAGCGGCCATACCAGCCGTCACCCATCGGCACGCCGGCAAGCTGCACCTTGTAGAAGATCTTGCTGTAGGCCTTCCAGTACGTCTTCGGGCGGTAGTGCACCTCGGTGGGGCTCACCCAGTGCCAGATGCCCTCCTGCACCGGCGTCGCCGTCACCGTCATGCGGCGCTGGACGTCGTCGCGGTACTTGGCCGGGACCGAGCGGCCGAACCTGACGATCAGCGGCATGCCGACGCCGACCGTCTGGCCGTCACCGAGGAAGCTCGTCACCCGGACCAGCTTCGACGGCTTCTTCATCACCGTGAAGGCGCTGCTCGCGGTGCCGCCCTTGTCACCCGAAGGGGTGCCGTTGACCGTCACCGTGTAGGTCTTGCCCCAGCCCAGCGCCTTGGCCGGCCGGAAGACCCGCTCGTCCTTGTCGAGGGTGCCCTTGACCTCGGCACCGTCGGCGTCCTTGACCTCGACGGAGGTGTTCGCGGCGTCCTCGGTGTCGTACTTGATCTCGGTCGAGGCGACGACGTCCTTGGCGTCCGCGGCCGGCGACGTGACCGCGACCGTCGCCAGCGTCGGCTGCGGCGAGGGAGACCCCGAAGCGCCCTGGCCGTCACCCGCGCCGCCGCCCTGCCAGGAGGGCGAATCGGCCTTGTCTCCACTGCATCCGGCGGCGACCAGCACACTCGCAGCTACCAGCGCTGCCGCGGCCATCCGCCACGGCCGCCGCCCGGCCAGGCCGGCCGGGCGGAGCGCATCCACGTCCGTCGACCGTTCTCCACGAAGTCCCATGATCCCTCTCAGCGCGCCGTCGTCCAGGCGCCCATCTTCCTCCATGAATGCCGGGCCACCAATCCCGGATTCGTGCCGCGGCCCCAGGAGGGTGGCGCCGCGCGGGGATCAGATGCTCCGGATCACTCTGCGCCTCGAAGGTTTCAAGGCGGCCGCAGCCTGCGGTTCAGGGCAGTTGCGGCCCGGCCCCAAGGCTGCGGCGACGATGGGTGTTGCGCCTGCGTATCGGGTGTTCGGGGAGGTAGCGCCCGGGCTCAGGCGGCCCGGGCCGCCAGGTCGGCCGGCACGGGCAGGGCGCTGCCCTTAACGAATTCCTTCCAACTCATATCCCACGCCGTCCAGCCGTTACCGGCGGACAGCTTGTCCCCAGTACCCCGAACGGTGATCGGATCACCGATCAGGGTCTTGTCGAACAGCCAGCGGGCGTTCGACGGGGATACGTTGACACACCCGTGCGACACATTCCGGCGGCCCTGCGAGCCGACCGACCACGGCGCCGAGTGGATGTACTGGCCGCTCCAGGTGAGCCGCTGCGCATAGTCGATCTCGGTCCGGTAGCCGTCGGTCGGCCCCAGCTCGGCGGTGGTGTCGAAGACCGTGGACTCCTTCTTCTCCATCACGACCATGGTGCCGCTGGACGAGGGGGTGCTGGCCTTGCCGAGGCTGACCGGAATCGTACGGATGGTCGCGCCGTCCTGGACCACGGTCATCTTCTTGGTCTTGTTCTCGACCTTCATGATGAAGCTGCGGCCGATCTTGGCAACCGCGCCCCGGTCCTGGTCGCCGTAGCGGCCACCGCCGGTGGGCAGGCCGCCGACGGCGATGCGCACGCTGAGCTTGGTGCCGGACGTCCAGTATTCGGGGGCGCGGTAGTAGGCCTGGGAGCCGCTCGCGGTCCACGACCAGACGCCGGGCTGCGCCGGCTCGGTCTTGACGAACATCCGCCTCTCCACGGCGGCCCGGTCCTTCTTCTTGATGCCGGGGTTGAACTCGACGACGACCGGCATGGCCACGCCGTAGGTCCGATCATCGAAGAGGTAGAGCCCGGTACCCGTCTCCTTGCCCGGCCGGCCCATGGTGGTGAAGGAGGTGGAGGCGGTCTTGGCCTGCCCGGCCGCGTCGACCGCGGTGACCGTCGCGTCGTAACGCTTGCTGGTCTTCAGGGGCTTGCTGGGCACCCAGGCGGAGCCGTCCTCGCGCAGCGCGCCGGCGACGGCCTTGCCGGAGGCGTCCTTGAGCGCGACCGTGGTGACCTTGCCACCGGAGACCGTGAAGCCGATCTCCGCGCTGATGGGCACGCCCTTCTTACCCGTGGCGGGAGTCACGCTCAGGGAAACCGGCCCGGCCGGAGCCGTCGATCCCGACTCGGGCACCGCCCCGCCGGAGGGCGGGGCCTGCGAGCCACCCACCCAGGCGGCGGCGGGCTTGTCCCCGCCGTCTCCACAGGCGGCCAGCGCCAGCGGCGCGACCACTACCAACGCCACAACCGCCATGACCGAGCGCCGCATGCTGACCATTCTGTGCCCCGTTCTCACGTTCCGGCTGGCACATCCTGCCTCATCCGCGCAACATCCGGGGTCATTCGCGGGGCGGGTTTACCCCGGACGATCATGCGGGCGGCCCGATTTCGGGCCGCCCGGGACCGCGTGTTAATGTTTCTGCGTTGTCAGAGAGCGCCGCTAGCTCAACTGGCAGAGCAGCGGACTCTTAATCCGCGGGTTGTAGGTTCAAGTCCTACGCGGCGCACTTGTGATCATGGCCCTGACCAGGCGTTTTACGTCTGGTCAGGGCCATTTTTTCGTCCGTTGTGGACGAACAAGTGATCCATGCGTGATCTGGAGACGCTGACACCTGGCGGCAACGGGCGGTTTTCGCCGTCACTGCGGCCCTAGGTGATCCAGCTCACCCGGTGAAACGGTCGCCATAGCTGCACGCATCCGGGGGCGCCGAAGAGCTTGATTGCGTCGCCGCGTTGAACCGGAATCGAGCCTGAGCGTCGGGCGGCTCACGAGGCGGCAACGGGCTCGATGGCTGGAGGTGTTTCCTCGCCCTCATCGGCAAGCTCTTCGCTTCCGTCGGCTCGGGTCGGGGCCGGCGGTTCGTGCGCCTGCTCCTTGTACAACGGAAAGTCCGGAAGGATATCGACGTTGATGGACCGCCCCAAGTGCTGAGCGGTCAGTCCGGCAAGGTGGCGGCTTGCCTCGACGTAGATCCTCGCGCAGGTTATGGCCCCATGGATCACGAGGGTGTGCCGTCCGGTCGGGGTCCTCCGCAACACCTCGCTGGCCGACGGGCCGTTTGCCTTGAGCGGCCCCGGCCAGTGCTCCGCCTGCCAACCGCTCGTGAGGCCGTGGGTAAGCAGGTGTCGAACCTGCATCCATGCCTTCGCGTCCTTCTTCGCGGATGTCCAGTCGAGGTCAGCCGTTTGCCACCACGTGGTGGGCGGTGGGGGTGGCTGCCAATACTCGACCGAGAACCCCGACCCTATGGCGCTCTTCGGCACGCCGAGCTGGTTGACGACCAAGTTCTCGAACTCATCGACATCAGGGTTGTTCAGGTTCCCGACCGCCTTCGCGACCGGCGCTACCCCTAACCGTCGGAGGATGGCACCGGTGGCGACGAACTCCTCCACGAAGCCCTCAAATGCTGCAATCACCCCCAGGGTGATCGCAGGTGCGAGAGCCGCTGCGTCCCCAGCGTTCCCGCGCTTGCGAGGGTGTAGCGCCAGAAGACGCCTCGGCACGGTGAGCGCCCTCGCGAACCGATCTACCGGATCCTGCAGCGGCTCCGCGAGCCCAACCGATGCCATGCCGGGATTATCTCGCGCATCGGGGGCACGTCGCAGCCCCGATTGCCGTACGCGAGCCGGGTGGTGGGGGTTCCGTGTGCTCGATCGCCCGTCCGAGGTCTCTTGCAGACCCGGGTAGACCTTGTTATCTGCGGTAGCATGCGTCGGGCACGCCGACTACTGTCCGTCATTGGACAGTGTCTCCATTTGGCCGGACAAACCGGTGATTGCTGTCGATGAAGTCGATAGTCTGCGGGGCGTCCGAGCCTTGGCCCCTTGGCCTTCCACATGGCTGCAGGACGCCCGGATGTCCGATCGTGGCGGAGTGCAACTTCTATGACTTCCCTGCTTGCCGTTTCGGCAGCGCTGGCCGAACTGGTTTACGTCGTGCTGGTTGGGTTCTTCTGCCTACTGACCAACCTGCATGGATCTCGTATGCCTGGGCGGCTGACGAGGCGCGTGCTACCGCTGTCCAAGAGCGCCCGCCGCAGCAAGGCCCGGCAGCGTCTCCTCGTCGGCCGCCTAGCACGCGACATGGGCATCCAGGTCGAGCCGGCCGAATGGAGGCGCATCGCCAACGAAGGTGAGCGCTGGCAGGCTGCACTCGTCGGCCTGGCCTTCACCTGGATGTGGCCCATCTTCATCGGTCTCATCGGCTTGTGCTGGCTCAGCTGGCCCTTCGGGGTACTCCCGGAGCAGAAGGCGCTCAAGCTGGCCTTCTCCGCCGCCATCTTGATCGCCTACGCGTTCGGATACCTCGACTACCGTTTGACCGAGCCGAAGATCGCCCGTGCCGCGATCTTCAACGATGCACTCGCGGCACTCGCGCTGTGCGCAGGCGATGAGTTGCCCCGTACTAAACAGCTGCGGACCCGCAAGCAGCTGATCAGTCTCGGCATTCACGCACTTCATCGCCATCTTGAAGTGTTCGCGAAGCGCCGCCCAAAATTTGACGGCAGCCAGTACAAGAGCGTCAGCATTCACGTATTGAGGGTGGCCGCGTCACTCCATGCCACAACGGAACGCATGCACGGGCAGGACGATCGCCAGGCCCAGGAAGACTTGGCGCGAGACCTCACCCAGATCATGATCAGTCTGCTTCACGGTCGGTCCGGGCATCTGCTGCCGGCCGAGCGGCTTGGCGAAGTCCCGGAGCGCTTGCCGCGACGAGAGCTTCCCATCTGGCCAGTTATCTTCATCTACGGAGCCACCGTCGTGGCCATAGGGGCGTGCGCATGGGTCCTGGGACGCATCCAGGCAGCCGCCGTCGTATCGGCTGTGACCGGACTGCTGACCGCCGTTCCGGCCATTCTGGCGGCCCGGTGGCTGGGCAAACCCGCGACACCCACACCGGGCCAGCCGCCATCACCTGAACCTGCGCCTGCGCCTGCGCCAGCGCCAGCGCCAGCGCCAGCGCATGCCGCTTAGCCAGCCGGAACACCAACATGAGCAACACAGCGCTCGGCGCTCAAGGATCCGCCCGCGTCGGTCTCGTCGACGTCCGATGACGACTGATCGACCGTGAACGGCTCAGACCCGCTGCTAGCGGTCGAGGACGTGGCGGCCTGGGGCGTCGCCCCAGAGGCAAGATCGGACTCGGGGTGGCGTTCCTCGGGTGCAGGACCGTTGTCCGCAGACGACGGCGCCGAAGACGGTGTGGCGGACCGTCGTCGCCGGTCGCGGATATAGACGGCGGCGGCAGTCGCCGCTCGGCGTCTTGCGTCGCTCGCTGTCGAACAGCCCAGTCGCCTTCACGAGGTCGCTGAGCTTTGGGTGCCCCCAGCTTCGGGGATCGAAGTCCGGGCTCTTGGTGATCAGTAGATGTCCGACGTGGGCAAGGGCGGCCCAGCCGTCATCGTCGGAGGCGGCCTCGACCGCCGCGCGGAGCTGTCTGACTAAGCGCGTAGGCAGAAGTTCGGTACGTAACTGGTGACGGGCTGTCCGCGAACATGCTCAGCGAGAGGGACATACCAACGTAAAGACCCCGCC
>NZ_JBEZXZ010000139.1:0-24281 GCF_040638275.1 Actinoplanes sp. NPDC026623
CGGCGATCCGGTCCAGCTTGCCCGCCCGGCGAAGCTGGGTGAGCATGCGGTCATATCTGCGTGTTCCGCGGCGTGCGGCTCGGCGGCCGGGCGCGCGCCGGCTGGATCCTCATCGGCCTCGGCGCCCTGTCCTGGGCCGTGGGCCAGCTGTGGGCGTTCCGGCTGGAGACGCTCACGGGCACCGTTCCGATGCCGTCCGCTGCCGACCTCGGCTTTCAGGCCATGATCCTGCTGACCGCCGCCGGCCTGCTGGTCCTTCCCGCCGTGGCGCAGACCCTGGCCAACCGGGTCCGCAGCGTCCTGGACGGCCTGATGGTCGCCGCGTCGATGGTGCTGATCGCCTCGCACGTGCTCTACGAGCCGCTGCGCGGTGCCGGCGGCACCAACGTGCGCGGCCTGCTCGTCAACCTCAGTTATCCGGTCGGCGACATCGTCATCGTCACCATCATCGTCTACATGCTGGCCCTGCAGCGCAGGCACGGGAGCACGTACGCCCGCCTCACGCTGATCGGCGCCGGCGTCGCCGTCTTCGTCGTCGCCGACATGGGTTTCGCGTACCTGAACCTGGAGGGCGCGTACGGCTCCGGCGGGTGGATCGACGCCGGCTGGCTCGCGGGCTTCCTGCTGATCATGCTCGCCGCCGCCAAGCCGGGCGATGCGGCACCGGCCGCCGAGTCCGAGAACCCCGCGGACGCCCGGCCGTTCGCCGTGCTGCTGCCGTACATCGCCGTGCTCGCCGCCCTGGCGGTCAGCGTCGTCTGGTACCTGCGCACCGAGCAGACCACCGCGTTCACCGCGTACACCCGCTCGGCGCTGATCCTGCTGATCGTCGGGCGCCAGCTGCTCACCCTGATGGAGAACCGCAGCCTCACCGGCAGCCTGGAGAACCGGGTCGCCGACCGGACCGCCGCGCTGTCGGCCAGCGAGCAGCGCTTCCACTCGCTGGTGCAGCACAGCTCGGACGTGGTGACCGTGGTCGGCACCGACGCGGAGGTGCTCTACCAGAGCGAGTCCGTGCAGCGGGTCTTCGGCTACCCGCCGGAGGTGCTCACCGGTCGCCGGCTCACCAGCCTGCTCGACCCCGCGGCGGCCGCCCTGCTCGCGGACGCCCTGCGCTCGGTCGGCAACCGCGCGCACGCGACCACGACCATCGAGCTGACCATGCCGCACCACGACCGCCGGCTGCGCCAGGCCGAGATCACCATCACCAACCTGCTCGACGACCCGAACGTCGGCGGCATCGTGCTCAACACCCGCGACATCAGCGAGCGCAAGGAGCTGCAGGAGCAACTCGTGCACGAGGCGTACCACGACGCGCTCACCCAGCTTGCCAACCGCGCGCTGTTCCGCGAGCGGGTCTCCACGGCCCTGGATCACCGCGCCGAGGACGAGGACGTGACCGTGCTCTTCCTCGACCTGGACGGCTTCAAGGAGGTCAACGACAGCCTCGGGCACCTCGCCGGGGACCGGCTCCTGGTGCAGGTGGCGCACCGGCTCAGCACCTCCGTTCGCACCGGCGACGTGGTCGCCCGCTTCGGCGGCGACGAGTTCGCCGTCCTGATCTCCTCGCCGCTGGGCGCGGGTGAGGCCGAGTCGGTCGCGCAGCGCATCATCGACGGACTGCACGAGCCGTTCCTCGTCGACGAGCGCACCCTGCACGTGCGGGGCAGCGTCGGGCTCGCCTCGTACACCACGCTGGCCGACGGCGACGACGCCGGCAACGCCGAGCAGCTCATGCGCAACGCCGACCTCGCCATGTACAAGGCGAAGGCGACCGGCGGCAGCAGCTACGCCAGCTACGACCCGAGGATGCTGGCCGGGCTGGTCGAGCGTCTCGAGCTCGAGGCCGACCTGCGCCTGGCCCTCGACCGCGACGAGCTTCGGGTGCACTACCAACCGACCATCGACCTGGTCGACAGCCGGGTGATCGGCTTCGAGGCGCTGGTGCGCTGGCAGCACCCGACCCGCGGCATGATCAGCCCGCTCGACTTCATCCCGATCGCCGAGGCCACCGGCCTCATCGTCCCGCTGGGCCGCTGGGTGCTCACCGAGGCGTGCCGGCAGGCCGTCGAATGGGCGAAGCGCGACAACCAGCGGCCGATCAAGATGGCCGTGAACGTCTCGGTGCGCCAGTTCGACCGCTGCGACCTGTCGACCGTCGTCCGCGAGGTGCTGACCGAGACCGGCATGCCGGCCGACCGGCTCTGCCTCGAGATGACCGAGAGCGTGCTGATGACCGACACCGAGGAGAACCTGGCCCAGCTGGTCCGGCTCAAGGCGCTCGGCGTGACCCTGGCGATCG
Organism: Actinoplanes sp. NPDC026623; assembly: GCF_040638275.1. Classification (NCBI taxonomy): domain Bacteria; kingdom Bacillati; phylum Actinomycetota; class Actinomycetes; order Micromonosporales; family Micromonosporaceae; genus Actinoplanes; species Actinoplanes sp. NPDC026623. The sequence goes on from NZ_JBEZXZ010000139.1 coordinate 2,303, forward strand.
ACGACTTCGGCACCGGCTACTCGTCGCTGGCCTACCTGCGCCGGTTCCCGGTCGACATGCTCAAGATCGACCGCTCGTTCATCGAGCGGCTCGGCGAGCAGACCGACGACACCGCGCTGGCCAGCACCATCGTCCAGCTCGGGCAGAGCCTCGGCATGTCGACCGTCGCCGAGGGCATCGAGGAGTACGGCCAGCTTGCCGCGCTGCGCGGGATGGGCTGCACGTTCGCACAGGGCTTCTACTTCTCCCGCCCGGTGCCGGCCCTCGAGGCCGGTCTGCTGCTGCCGCAGGACGCCGACGCCGTCGTCGCCTGATCCCGGCCCCGCTCAGAACAGGGTCGCGGGCCCGACCGGCTCCGGCTCGGGAAGGGCGGGTACCACCACCCGCGCCCGCACCTCCTCGTGGAAGCGGCGCGCGAGTGCCGGCGCCTCGGCGTTGTCCGGGGTGTGTATGAACACGGTCGGCGAGCGACCCTCGCGCAGCCACCCGGCGACGATGCCGACCCAGCGCTGCCAGCCCTCGGCCGTCCGCTCGCTGTCGTCGCGGCCGAGATAGCGGACGATCGGCCGATCGGTGAGCGCGCGCGTGCGAAGCGGCAGGCGCGGCTTCCTGGTCCAGGCGTCCCGTTCCGCGTCGCTGGTCGGCGCCGCGGCGAAGAACGCGGTGGTGTCGAAGGGAATCCACTCGGCGCCCGCGGCGTCGAGCACCCCCTCCAGCAGCCCCGCCGAGCGGGGGTCCTCGAAGAACGCGGGATGACGGACCTCGACGGCGTACGCGTGTGCGGCCGGCAGCCGGCGCAGGAAGCGGTCGAGCACCGGCACGTCCGCGGGCGCGAACGATCCCGGCAGCTGGATCCAGAGGGCGTGTGCCCGCGGGCCGAGCGGCTCGATCGCGTCCAGGAAGGCCCGCAGCGCCTCGTCGGCGTCGACGAGGCGGCGTTCGTGCGTGACGACCCGGGGCAGCTTCAGCACGAACCGGAAGTCCGGGCCGGTCTGGCCCGCCCACGACGCGACGGTCTCGCGGGTCGGCGTCGCGTAGAAGGTGGTGTTCCCCTCGACCGCGTCGCACCAGCCGGAATAGGCCCGGAGCCGCTCGTTCGCCGCGAGCGGATGTGCCAGGAACCGTCCCTGCCAGGACTTGAGGGACCACATGGCGCATCCCACATGAAGCCGCACGGATCCCCCTTTCGCCCCCGCGAGAGTAACAACGCGCCCGGCCCGGTATCCGGGGCTTGGCCCGGGGTGCCACGATGTTCGCCATGACCCTGGTACGCACGGTCCGGTTGCGCTTCGGACAACTCTCCCGGGCGGCGGCCACGCACACGAACCTGTCCGCGGTCCGCGTCGACGGCCGGGTGCTCTGGATCGCCGGTGACGAGACGGCGACGCTGGAGCGCCTGGTGGCCGACGACCCGGACGCGCCCGGCGAGTACTCCGACGAGCAGACGTTCCGGCTGGCCGACTTCGTCGACCTGCCCGGCGAGGACGCCGACGAGGAGGCCGACATCGAGGGCCTCGCCCGCACCGGGCACTTCCTCTGGGCGGTCGGCTCGCACAGCCTGCGGCGCAAACAGATCAAGGAACGGCACGCCGGTGACAAGGCGCTGCGCCGGCTCGCCCGGGTGGAGGGCCAGCCCAACCGGCAGGTTCTGGTACGCCTGCCGATCGCGGACGTGGACGGCCTGCCGACGCCCGTACCGGAGATCGAGGTCGACGGCGAGCGGCACCGCGTGGCGCAGCTGGACACCCGCGACGGCCTGCGGACGCTGCTGCGCCACGACGAGCACCTGGCGCCGTTCCTGGCCATCCCCGGCAAGGACAACGGCCTGGACATCGAGGGCATCGCGGTGAGCGGGGACCGGGTCTATCTGGGCCTGCGCGGCCCGGTCCTGCGCGGCTGGGCGTTCGTCCTGGAGCTGCGGCCCTACGTCGACCCCCGCGAGCCGGGCCGGCTGCGCCTGCGCGACTTCGAGGACGGCCGGTCCTACCGCAAGCACGTCCTGGACCTCGACGGCCTGGGCGTCCGTGACCTGTGCCCGGCGGGCGAGGATCTCCTGGTGCTCGCCGGCCCGACGATGGACCTCGACGGCCCGGTGCGGATCTATCGCTGGCACAACGCCTGCCGGGTGGACATGCCGGCGATCGTGCGCGGCGAGCTGCTCTCCCGCGAGCTGGAGCTCACCTACGGCGAGGGCGACGACCACGCCGAGGGGCTGGGCCTGATCGGGCCCCCGGAGCACCGGACGGCGCTCGTGGTCTACGACAGCCCCGCCGCGATCCGGCTGACCGACGACGGCGCGGTCATCGCCGACATCGTGCAACTGCCGTAGCCACCCGCCGAACGCCGCCGGTCCGTTCATAAGCCCCATTGTGGACGGGCCGCGCGCCGTCGCGGGCCGACGCCCGAAGTTCCGGAACCGTGAGTTTGCGGCCCAGCCTTGATCGGCCGGCACGCCGCCCATCACCACGCCCACCTGCGGAGACGAGCGTCGATACCCGGCGCGTCCGGGTGATGCCGCCGGAAACGTGGGTGGGGAAGCGCTTCCCGAGCCTCTACCAGGCATTGACACCCGTTAACCCGAGGTTCACAGTGACCTATCAAAGAGCGCTTTCCCACGGCGTGCAGCAACCCCGTAATCGCATCGACACATCCCCGCACCACCCCCATCCCCCACTTCTTGATTCCCCGCAAGGAGGACCCCTTCATGAGTTCAGCCGTTTTCCGAGGCGGAGGGCGCAGCATGTCGCCCGCGAGGGCCGTCGCCCTCACCGCCGCGCTTCTCGGTCTGCTCGCCGCCTTCCTGGTCGCCACGATCCGGGACGCCGACGCGGCCGAGGTCATCGTCTCGCAGGGCAAGCCGACGACGGCCTCCTCCGTGGAGTGGGCGGGCACGCCCGCCTCCGCCGCCACCGACGGCAACACCGGCACCCGCTGGTCCAGCGCCTTCTCGGCGAGCCAGTGGCTACAGGTCGACCTCGGCTCCACGATGGCCGTGAGCAGGGTAGATCTGAACTGGGAGGCCGCGTACGCGACGGCCTTCACGGTGCAGTTCTCCACCAACGGCACGACCTTCACCAACGCCACCGGTACGCTGCGCGGCAACGTCGGCGCCCAGACGGTCGCCGCCGCGGGCAACGCCCGGTACGTGCGGCTCAACCTCACCGAGCGAGCCCTGTCGATCTACGGCTACTCGCTCTGGGAGTTCCAGGTCTTCGCGGGCGGCACCCCGCCGACCGACCCGACCACGCCGCCGCCCACCGGCGGCGCCACGCTGCTGTCCTACAACAAGCCGGGCGCGGCGTCGAGCGAGCAGAACGACGTCAACTGCAACCCGTGCACCGTCGCCAAGGCCTTCGACCTGGACCCGGCCACCCGCTGGGCGACCAGTTCGACCACCGGCTGGGTGGACCCGGGCTGGATCTACGTCGACCTCGGCGCCACCGCACAGATCAGCCGGGTGGAGTTGCAGTGGGACCCCGCGTACGCGACCGCGTACCGGATCCAGGTCTCGCCGAACGCCACGACCTGGACCGACATCTACTCGACGACGACCGGCAAGGGCTTCAAGGAGGTCCTGAACGTCTCCGGCACCGGCCGCTACGTCCGGATGTACGGCACCGCCCGCTCCGGCCCCTACGGCTACTCGCTGTACGACTTCAACGTCTACGGCACCGGCGGCGCGCCGAACACCCCGCCCGCCCGGCCCGCCGACCCGACCTTCCCGGCCACCAACCTGGTCTGGAGCGACGAGTTCAACGACCCGGCCGGCACCAAGCCGAGCACCGCGAAGTGGACCTACGACCCCGGCTTCCCGCAGAACGGCGAGGTCCAGTACTACACCGAGAACAGCAACAACGCGCAGATGGACGGCGGCGGCAACCTCGTCATCGAGGCGCGCAAGGAGGCCTCGAACGGCCGCGACTACACCTCGGCGCGGATGAACACCGGCGGCAAGTTCACCGCGCAGTACGGCCGGGTCGAGGCCAGGATCAAGGTGCCGAAGGGCAACGGCCTCTGGCCCGCGTTCTGGATGATGGGCGCCGACTTCCTCACCGGCCGCCCGTGGCCCTACAACGGCGAGATCGACATCATGGAGGTCCTCGGCCGCAACACCACCGAGGGTTACTCGACCCTGCACGCGCCGCAGTACAACGGCGGGGGTGGCTACGGCCAGAAGTACACGACGCCCGGCGCGGCCGACCTGTCGAGCGCGTTCCACGTCTGGACCGCCGAGTGGGACAGCAAGGGCATCCGGTTCCTGCTCGACGGCACCCAGGTCTTCTACGCGAGCAAGGCGACCGTGGAGGCTACCCGCGGGCCGTGGATCTTCGACCACCCGTTCTACATCATCCTCAACCTCGCGGTCGGCGGAGACTTCCCCGGCCCGATCGACGCCTCGACCCCGTTCCCCTCCCGGATGCTCGTCGACTACGTCCGCGTCTACAAGTGAACTGACGGCGGCATCCAGCACGCGCCGGGGCGGGGCCCCCATACCCGCCCCGGCGCACCACCTCCCAGAAGTTCCACCGCCACTGCTGGAGGGAATCCCCCGATGAGAAAGAGAACCCTGTCCGTGGCGGCCGCGATCGCGGCCGTACTGACGACGTACGTCGTCGCCGCGCAGACGGGCGCCAACGCCGCGGACGTGCTGCTCTCCCAGGGCCGCCCGGCCACCGCGTCGTCGACCGAGTCCGCGGCCTTCCCCGCCTCGAACGCCGTCGACGGCAACGCGGGCACCCGCTGGTCCAGCGCGTTCAGCGACCCGCAGTGGCTGCAGATCGACCTCGGCGGCACCGCGACGGTCTCCTCGGTGGCGCTGGCCTGGGAGACCGCGTACTCGAGGACCTTCAGCCTGCAGATCTCCCCGAACGGCAGCGCGTGGACCGATCTCAAGACCAACGTCGCCGGCACCGGCGGCCGGCAGGTCGTCGCCGTCACCGGCTCCGGGCGGTACGTGCGCCTGCTGTCGACGGCCCGGGCCACCCAGTGGGGCGTCTCGCTGACCGAGTTCGAGGTGTACGGCACCGGCGGCGGCCCGACTCCCCCGCCGACCATCCCGCCGGGCGCGGTGCGGGTGGCCGAGTTCCTCGCCGACTGCCCCTACAGTCACCGCCTGCCGGACGACCCGATCGTGTTCCCCAGCATGCCGGGCGCCTCGCACATGCACAGCTTCTTCGGCAGCACGGTGACCAACGCGTACTCGAACGTCACCGACCTGCTGAACGCGAACAGCAACTGCAACCCGTCGATCGACAGGTCCTCGTACTGGATCCCGACGTTCTACAACAACAACGTCCCGGTCGAGCCGACCACGGGCATCTTCTACTACCTGGGTGAGGGCGTCAGCGACGCGCAGATCGCGCAGACCCAGCCGCTGCCGCTCGGCCTGCGGATCGTGGCCGGCAACGCCAAGGCGACCGGGCCGAACGACAACACCATCTCGCGCTGGTCCTGCCTGCACGCCGGGGAGGTCGGCTCGTCGCACGACTTCGTGACCTGTCCGGCCGGCACGATGCTGGAGTCGTACCTCGACTTCCCGCACTGCTGGGACGGGGTGCACCTGGACTCCGCCGACCACAAGAGCCACATGGCGTACCCGGTGAACAACGCCTGCCCGGCCAGCCACCCGGTGGTCGTGCCGAAGCTGCGCCAGGTCATGCGGTACCCGGTCAGCGGCAATCCGGCCGGCTTCCGGCTGGCGTCGGGGCCGGGCTACACCATGCACGGCGACTTCTTCAACGCCTGGCCGGAGGAGGAGATGGCCCGCCGGGTCAACGACTGCATCCGGATCATCGTCAAGTGCGGCACCAACGGACGGCCGTGACATGACCTCCGCGGCCGCCGGGGCGCAAGGTGGCGCCGGCGGCTCGCGGGGGCGCGCTAAATCGGTACGAGAAAGCGCTCTCACGAGGAAATATTCTGGTGCTATAACAGACGCCATGACTACCCGGCCCGCCCGCGGAGGGCACAACCCGACGATGGATCAGGTCGCGGAGGCGGCCGGGGTCTCGCGGGCGACCGTATCCCGGGTGATCAACGGCGCACCCAGCGTCGACGCCAAGATCCGCGAGATCGTCCAGCGGGCCATCGCCGAGACCGGCTACGTGCCGAACGTCGCCGCCCGCTCGCTCGTCACCCGCAAGTCGAACTCGGTCGCGCTGGTGATCTCCGAGCCGGACCGGCCGTTCGACTCCTCGTTCCTGAACCGGATCTTCACGGACCCGTACTTCGGCCGGATCACCGCGGGCGCCACCGGCGCGCTGCGCCCGCACGACATCCACCTGGTCATCATCCCGACCGACTCGACGGACCACCACCACGTGATCCGCTACCTGCGCCAGGGTCACGTCGACGGGGTGCTGCTGATCAGCAGCCACGAGCAGGACCCGCTCCCCCGCCAGGTGCACGAGCTCGGCATCCCCGCCGTCGTCTCGGCCCGGCCCGCCGCGCCGCTGGCCGTCAGCTTCGTCGACGTCGACCAGCGCCTGGGCGCCCACCTCGCGGCGGAGCACCTGCTCGCCCGCGGCTGCCGCCGGCTCGCCACGATCAGCGGGCCGCTGGACATGCCGTCCAGCCAGGACCGGCTCGACGGCTTCCGGTCGTACCTGGCGAATCGCGGCATGGGCGACGTGCCCGTCGTCGAGGGCGACTTCACCCGGCACGGCGGCGAGGCGAGCGCCCGGCGGCTGCTGAGCGAGCATCCCGACATCGACGGCCTCTTCGTCGCCAGCGACCTCATGTCCGAGGGCGCGCTGCGCGCGGTGCAGGACCTCGGCCGCCGGGTGCCCGACGACGTCGCCGTTGTCGGATTCGACGACAGCAGCGCCGCCCTCGACTGCCGGCCGCTGCTGACCACGATCCGCCAGCCGGTCGAGGAGATGGCCGCGGAGATGGCCGAGGTGCTGATGGCCCGCATCGCCGCGCCGGGCCGGCTGCCGCGCTCGGTCGTGTTCCAGCCGACGCTGGTGATCCGCGAGTCCGCATAGGCCATCATGAGTGCGTGGTCGACCTCCTGATCAATCTGCTCGCCAGCGTCATCGCCGGCACCGCCGTGTGGCTCGCCGGCAAGGTCCTGCGCCGCCGCCGACTCGCCCGCGAACAGGCCTTCTTCGGCCTCACCGAGGGCGCGAGCTGCCTGCTCGTCGCCTCCCGGCACGCCTCGTCCCCGCGGGAGAACAGCGTCCACCGCCGCGACGTCGCGGCCCTGGTCGAGCTGGCGACGATCGCCCGCGAGTGCGGCGCCCGGGCCGACCGGGTGGGCGAGGCCGAGCCCGCCGGCGAGATCGGCCGGCAGACGGAGTTCTGCGTCGGCGGCCCGCTCACCGCCAACCCCCGCACCGCGGTGCACCTGCGCACGATCCTGCGGGGCGTGACCTTCGCGATCCCCGACCCGGACGCGGCCGGCGAGGCCCGGATCGCCTTCACCGTCGGCGGGACGGAATACGCCCGGACGGCGGACACCACGTATGTGGTGTTGGCCCGGTTCTGGGGACCGGGCCGCGGGTGCCCCGTCTTCCTGCTCGGCGGCCTCACCGCGGGCGCCAATCTCGCGGCCGCCCGCTACCTCGCCGGGCAGCATCGGCAACTGGAGCGCCGGTACGGTGCCGACCGGCCGTTCTGCCTGGTGCTCCGGATCGTCGAGCCGGCGGCATACGGCACCGACTTCACCGACGTGGCGGCCGACGTCACAGGCGTCGCGTTCGAGCCGGCGCCGGCCACCGATCCGATCGGGCCAGCGCGGCAACCGTCCGGACAGTAGCGTGACGGGACATGGGGACAACAGGGCAGACACTGGCGGACGCCAACGAGGCGATGATCGAGGCGGCGTTCCGCACGGGCGACTACGACGAGGCGGAGCGGACCTTCCAGGGGCTGCTGAGCAGGGCGCGCTCCGACGGTGACCGGGCGCTGGAGGCGGCCGTGCTGGACCGGCTCGGCATGCTCATGCACTTCCGGGCGCTGGACGGCGACCTGGCGCAGGCCGACAGCGACGGCGAGGAGGCCCTCTTCCAGCAGGCCCTGACTATCCGCCGCGAGCTCGGCGACCAGGCGGGCATCGCCGAGTCGCTCTTCGGCCTCGGCCTGGTGCACCAGGTGCTGCGCACCGACTGGGACGCCGCGATGCCCTGCTTCACCGAGGCCCTCGACCTGGCCGAGGCCCACGGCGACCTGCTGCTGCGCTCCGAGGTGCACCGGCACGTCGGCTTCTACTACGCGAGCTCCGACCTGCAGTCCGACAAGGCGCTCGAGCACCTGCGGATCTCGCACGACCTGCGCGCCGAGCTCGGCGACCCGCGCTGGATCCCCGGCGGGACGATCGCGCTGGGCATCGCCGAGCTGGCCGACGGCCTGCGCGAGCAGGGCCTGGCACACGTCCGCGAGGCGGTCGCCCAGGCACAGGACGCCGGTCTCAGCCAGAAACGCATCGACTGGATGGAAGACTTCCAGCGCAAGCTCGAGGCGGAGCAGTGACCACCCTCGCCGAGGCCTGGGGCCTCGCCCGCGACGACAGCGGCCTGGCCATCGTCTCCACCCTGCGCGCCGACGCGACGATCCAGTCGTCGCTTGTCAACGCGGGCGTCGTGCCCCATCCGTCGACCGGCGAGCCGGTGCTGGGCTTCGTCACGTACGGGAGGGTGAAGATGGCCAACCTGCGGGCCCGCCCGCAGGTGACGGCGGCGTTTCGCCGGGGCTGGCAGTGGGCCGCGGTCGAGGGCGACGCGGAGCTGGCCGGACCGGGCGACCCGCGGCCCTGGCTGGACCCGGAGCGCCTGCGGCTGCTGCTCCGCGAGATCTTCGCCGCGGCGGGCGGCACCCACGACGACTGGGCGGAGTACGACCGGGTGATGGCCGAGCAGGGCCGCACCGCCGTGCTGATCACCCCGTCGCGGGTCTACGGCAGCTGATCCGCCCGGCTCACGGCAGGTCCTTGGCCATCTGCTGGGCCAGCAGCCCGTAGCCCAGCCGCTCGAAGAGGCGCCGGGCGTCCTCGTTGGAGCCGTCGACGTTCAGGCCCAGGCCGCGGACTCCCCGGCGCACCAGCTCGGCCTCGACCGCGGCGATCACCGACCGGCCGTACCCGCGGCGGCGGAACGCCTCGTCGATGCCGACGTGGTGCAGCCAGCCCAGGCCCGGCAGGTTCGGTGCCGGCATGGCGGCCCAGACCCAGCCGACCGGCTCGCCCCCCACCAGCGCCGTGCGCAGGATGTTCCCCTCGGTCCGGTCGCCGTCCGGAAGCAGGTCGGCCAGCCTGCGGGCCGAGCGGGCCTCCGCCTCGCCGTGCCAGATCCCCTGCTCCTGCACCAGGTGCTGGGCGTACTCGGCGCCCAGCGCCTCGATGCGGGCCGGGTAGTCGATCATCGGCGCGAGGTCGATCCCCGCCGGGGACGGCACGTCGGCAAGCGTGCGGGACAGCTGCCGCGCGGTCACCTCGAAGCCGAGCCGCTCGTAGAGCCGGCGTGCCGTGTCGTTGTCGCCGAAGACGTTCAGCCCCAGCCTCGGCACCCCCGACTCCGCCAGCTCGGCCTCGACGGCCTTGATGATCTCCCCGCCGTGTCCCCGGCGGCGGCTGCCGGAGTGGACCTCCACGTCGCAGATCCAGGCCGCCTCGGGCATCGCCGGGCCCGGCAGCGACACCCAGATCCAGCCCACCTCGGCACCGTCCACGACGGCCTTGCGCAGCAGCTGCCCCCGCGTCGCCCGGCCGCGCGGCAGCCGCTCGGTGATGTCGCGCTGGGACTCCGCCACCGCGTCCGGCAGGGAGAGACCGCGGGCGACGGAGATCGCCTCCGCGTATCCGGTGACCATCGACTCACGACGGGAGGCGAAATCCCGGTCGTTCATTTCCAGCAACGCCAGCGCCATGAGGTGACCCTTTCACGACGGAGTGACACGGTCTTCCCGGCATTTCCCCGAAACCGGTGGTCGAAGGGCTGAATCGCAGCCGCAGTCCCTCCGTCGGGGTATACACACGCGCCGCGGAATCGGGCCATCATCTGACCAACCAGTCCGATAGCGACCGGACAGGAGAAAAACCCTGAAAGGTGGGGCCGATGGCCAGCTGGACCCTGGTGCCGTGCCTGGTGACTCTGCGAAACGAGTTCAACCGGCTGGCCCCCGACCGCGACAAGGCGAGCGACGGATCCATCGGCGACATCTCGCACGCCGCGAAACCCTCGGACCACAACCCCGACGAGACCGGCAACACGCCGACCGAGGACAGCGACCGCAAGAACGAGGTCCACGCCATCGACGTGGACAACCAGCTGCACAAGTCCGGCTGGACCATGGACCGCTGCCTGGACATCATCATCGACCGGCACCGCGACGGCCGCGACGACCGGCTGCAGAACGTCATCTACAACCGCCGCATCTGGTCGCGGTCGTGGGGCTGGACGGCCCGCCCGTACACCGGGACCAGCGCACACACCGAGCACGCGCACTTCTCGGCGCGGTACACCACTGCCCAGGAGAGCGACACGAGCCCCTGGGGACTGCTGGAGGAAGACGTGACGAAGACCGAATTCAACGCCTGGATGACCGAGTGGGCACGCAGCGCGGTGGGGCGGGAGGCCCTGGCCGTGGCGGTGCTGGCCTGGGATCCCGGCGTCGACGCGAGCGGCCACGTCCGTCCCGGCGGCGTGCCGAACCCGGACCCGGTCGGCGCCAAGACCAACCCGACCTTCGGGCCCAACTACGCGCTGCACCGCGCGGTCGTCGCCGCGACGCTCGGCTACGAGATCCGCGAGCGGGTCGAACACGTGCAGGCCTCGGTGGACGCCCTGGCCAAGAGCCACCCGCCCGCGCCGGTCGGCATGCAGGTGAGCCCGCAGCAGGCGCTGGACGCGCTCGGCAACGGCCTGTCCGACCAGGAGGCCGCGGCCGCGCTGCGCGCGGCGCTCGGCGACCGGGCGGCCCAGGTTGGCCGGCTGCTGGCGGGGTAGCCCGGCGCAGTCGGCGGCCAGTGCCCGCCCCGCTCGCGGGCCGGTCTTGAACCAACCGCTCGCCCGTTCCCGGGCCCCGCAGTACCGTAAACCGCATGTTGATCAGCTGTGGGTGCCCGGTGTCCGGAGTGTGGGCGGATCCGCTGTCAGTGACCGGCTTCGCGATGCGCGCGGAGGAGCTCGGCTATCACGGCCTGTGGTCGTTCCAGCGGTTGCTCGTCGGCGCGGGCCAGACCCTCGAGCCCGTCTACCAGAGCGTCCTCGACCCGCTGCTGGCGCTCACCTACGCCGCCGCCCGCACCACGCAGATCCGGCTCGGCGTCGCCGTGATCAACCTGCCCTACGTCTCACCCACCTACCTCGCCAAGCAGGCGAGCACCCTCGACGTGCTCTGCGGCGGCCGCTTCGACCTGGGCCTGGGCACCGGCTGGTCCGAGGTGGAGTTCACCGCGACGGGCTCCGACCCCAACCCGCGCGGGCGCCGCACCGAGGAGTACCTCGCCGTCCTGCGCACCCTCTTCCGCGGCGAACAGGCCGAGTTCGACGGCGAGTTCTACACCGTGCCGCCGAGCGTGATGGCACCCCGGCCGGTCCAGCCGGGCGGCCCGCCGATCCTGCTGGGCGGCACCGCGGACATCGCGCTGCGCCGGGCCGGGCGGCTCGCCGCCGGCTGGGTCAGCAGCAGCCGGGCCAGCCTCGACGACATCGCCCGCGGCACCCAGATCGTCCGGCGCGCGGCCGAGGAGTCGGGCCGCGACCCCGATTCCGTACGGATCGTCGTGCGCGGCGTGGTCAAGGCCGGCCTGCGCGACGACAACGTTCCGCTGTCGGGCACCTGGGAGCAGATCCGGGCCGGCGCCGAGGCGTACCGGGAGGCCGGCGTCACCGAGCTGTTCTACGACCTCAACTGGGATCCGTTCATCGGCTCTCCGGACGGCGACCCGCGCGCCGCGGGCGAGCGGGCCGAGGAGATTCTCACCGCACTCGCACCTAACGGCTGAAGTTCTCCCGCGTACGTGTCACCGAGGGGTGCCTGCCCTTCCCGGCGCCCCTCGCGAACCGGCAACCTGGGCGGACGCAGCACGCAGCGCCCACCCGGGGAGAGCCATGTTCCACCGCACGCTTGCCACCCTGGTCACCGTCGCCGCCCTCGCCGCACCGGCCGGATGCGGGGTGCTCGACGGCTCGCCGACCCCGGCCTCCGGCGAGGCACCGGCAGCCACCACGCCGGGGGCGCAGAGCGGCCTCGGCGACTCCGTGAAGGATGCCGGCGACATCCCCGACCCGTGCACGCTGCTCAGCGACTCCCAGGTGACGAGCCTGACCGGCCGTGACATCAGCCAGATCGACCGGGACGGGCTGACCGACGGCGAGGAGACCCGCTACTGCCAGTGGCAGCAGCCCGGCGGCCAGCTGGCGGTCTTCCTGAGCCGGACGACCCCGGACGATTTCAAGGTCAAAATCGCCGAGGCGACCCCGGTGGACGGCGTCGGCGAGGACGCGTTCGCGCTGGCCGGCCACCTCTACGTGCTCTACGGCACGGTGTCGATCGACGTCTACAGCCGCGGCGACAGCGACGACGAGAACCAGACCAAGGCCGCAACGATCGCCAAGGTCCTGATCCCGAAGATCTGAAACGACCGCCTCCACATCGATGGCGTGGGCCCTGCTGGGTTAGTCTGCTGAGCCGATGACTACGCCCGCCTCCCCGCCGCCCGGTGTGTACCGCTCCCGGTCGCGGGTCACCCGCAACCGGCTCGCGCTCGCCGCGGCCGGGCTGGCGCTCGTGCTGCTCGGCTACCTGATCGGCCGCCTGCAGGGCGGCTCGGACTCGCCGGCCGCCGCCGCGCTGCCGCCGGCCTCCGCGCCGGCCTCGACGGCGCCGGAGCCGGAGCCGGAGCCGTCGAGCGCACCGCCCACGACGGAGGCGGCGGCGCCCGGCCTGGACGCGTACTCGGTGCTGCAGGCCGAGGCGGCGTCCGGGCAGCAGGGCACCGAGGTCCAGGACACCGAGGACGAGGGTGGCGGGCAGAACGTCGGCTGGATCGGCAACGGCGACTGGCTGCGCTTCGACGACGTCGACTTCGGCGACACCCCGGCGACCGGGTTCGCCGCGCGGATCGCCTCCGACGCCGGGGACGGCGGGCACGGCCGGATCGAGATCCGGATCGACAGCCCCGCCAACCCGCCGGTGGGCACCCTGGCGACGGGCGAAACGGACGGCTGGCAGAACTGGGCGAGCCGGAAGACCGAGATCGCGGCGACGACCGGCCGGCACACGGTCTTCCTGGTCTTCGCCGCCGACAACGGCGACGACTTCCTCAACATCAACTACTTCGCGTTCACCCGCTGACCGCGCTCAACTCCCCCGAAAGCCGTGCGCCGATCGGCCGGCCCGTTCCACGCTGACCTTATTCGAACATGTGTGCGAAGATGGCCGGGTGTCCGACCAGGCGACCATCCTGCATGCCGACCTCGACTCGTTCTACGCCTCGGTCGAGCAGCGCGACGATCCCGGGCTGCGCGGCCGGCCGGTGCTGGTCGGCGGCGGCGTGGTGCTGGCGGCGAGCTACGAGGCCAAGGCCTTCGGGGTGCGCACCCCGATGGGCATCGCGCAGGCGCGGGCGCTCTGCCCGCACGCGCTGGTCGTGCCGCCGCGGATGTCGGCCTATTCGGCGGCCAGCAAGGCGGTGTTCGAGGTCTTCCGCGACACCACGCCGATCGTCGAGGGCATCTCCATCGACGAGGCGTTCCTGGAGGTCGGCGGCCTGCACCGGATCCGCGGCACGCCGGCCGCGATCGGCGCGCGGCTGCGGGCCGAGGTCCGCGACCGGGTCGGGCTCCCGATCACGGTGGGCGTGGCCCGCACCAAGTTCCTGGCCAAGGTCGCCAGCGGGGTCGGAAAGCCGGACGGGCTGCTGGTCGTGCCGCCCGCGCAGGAGCTGGCGTTCCTGCATCCGCTGCCGATCGAGCGGCTCTGGGGCGTCGGCCCGGTCACCGCCGGCAAGCTGCGCGAGCGCCACATCCTGACGGTCGGGCACGTGGCCCGCATCGGCGAGGCCGCCCTGGTCGCCATGCTCGGCACGCACGCCGGGCGGCACCTGCACGCGCTCGCGCACAACCGCGACCCCCGCCGGGTGCGCACGGGCCACCGGCGCGGCTCGATCGGTGCGCAGTGCGCGCTGGGCCGGCGGCAGCGGCCGTTCGAGGAGATCGACGCGACGCTGGCGGCCCTGGTCGACCGGGTCACCCGGCGGATGCGCACCGCGCACCGGGCCGGGCGCACGATCACCCTGCGGCTGCGCTTCGGCGACTTCACCCGGGCGACCCGTTCGCGCAGCCTGCTCAAGGCGACCATGCAGACCCGGGCGATCCTGGAGACCGCCCGGCAGTTGCTGCGCGAGGCCCGGCCGCTGATCGACGAGCGCGGCATCACCCTGGTCGGCGTGGCGGTCGGCAACCTGGACGGCGACGGCGCCGTCCAGCTGGAGCTGCCGTTCGCCCTGCCCGCCGAGGACCTGCTGGACACCGCGCTCGACGCGGTCCGGGACAGGTTCGGCTCGGCGTCGGTCACCCGGGCCACCTCGCTGGGCCGGGACCTCAACCCGTCGGTGCCCATCCTCCCGGACTGATCACTGAGCCTTTTTCAACGTGGCCCGGGCGGCAGCGCCCGGCGGAGGCCGACGGCACGGATACCTCTGGCCCGAGGCCAGGTTGACATTGCTCACCCCGCGGCGGCGCCGGCTCGCGCCGGCTCGGCGGGCGCCCTGAACCTGGAGCGCACGGCGCAGACCACGCCGTCGCTGGCGTATTTCGCGGCGCACGAACCCGTGGTCGCGGACATCGTGTGGAAGGGGCAAGCCCCGCACGGCGCTGGTGGTCACAGAGCTAGGCCGGTAGGCCGAGCTGGGCGCGGCCGGTGGCGCTGAGCTCCTCGGCGGACGGGCGGCCGGACCAGCCGGCCTCGTAGTCCTCGGCCGCGAAGTCGGCCGGGCTGATGCCCTTGAGGAAGGCCTGCCCGCACTCGGCGGCGTAGGCGGCGTTCTTCTCGCAGTGCGGGCTCGCCGGAATGTACATGACGTTGCCCCAGCCCTGCTGGTCGCGGACCGCGCCGACGGAGTGGATCATGTCGCCGTGCCACCAGACGGTGTCGCCGGGCTCGACCGCGGGGATCGGGGTCAGCGCGGGCATCAGCGCCGGGTGCCAGCGCTCGCTGATCGGCAGCGCCTGGCCGTTCGCGGCGCCGCACAGGTCGTCGTCGGCCACGTCGTCCTGCAGGGCGCGCAGCAGCAGGTAGGCCATCGCCGACGGGATCGGCACGACGTGCAGGACGCCCTCGGTCGGCGCCATGTCGGACAGCGCGGTCCAGCCCTGGAAGGTGCGGAACGCCGAGCACATCACCGTGGACTCGTACTCGTGCACGTCGGTGCGGTAGGCGCCGTCCCACGGGTCGTAGGCCTCCGGGTTGCCGTTGAAGACGTGGCGGAAGACGTTCTGGTAGGCCGGGAGGAGCCAGCGCTCGATCGAGCCGGAGTCGGTGTGCGCGGACAGGCCGGCAGAGTCGGTGCCGGGCTCGCGGCGGCGCACCCGGTCCGGGTACGCGGTGTCGCGGGTGGGGTCGAACCAGACCCGGCCCTCGGACTCGTGCCTCCAGAAGGAGTTGAGGAAGCCCCGGACGGCGACCATGTTGTCGTCCTCGCGGGCCTGCATCTGCGGCCGCGACCAGTAGATCGGGAAGATCGACGGCCGGCTCGCGGCGAGGCCACCGAAGACGCCGTCGTCGACGTAGCGGTAGGTGCCGGCGAAGTCGTTGCGGTCCAGGTATTCGACGAGCTCGGCGTCCCACCGCTCGGCGCGCTCGCGGGGGAAGGTGCCCTTGACGATGGCGCAGCCCCGGCGCCGGACGGCCTCGACCTGCTCGGCCGGCACCGTGCCGGCGGCGACATCGGCGAACCGCACCACGGGCCAGACCTCCTCGCCCCGCTCGCGCTGGGCGACGATCTCGGCGACCTCGGCCCGGACCGCGGCCTCGGCCCGCGCGAAGGCGGCGGCGACGTCGCCGATCTGTGCCCGCAGCTTCGCCTTGGTCTCGCGGATGGCGGTGGGGACGTCGGCGGGTGCGGTGCTCATCGGTATCTCCCTGCATCAATGGTGGGCTCAGTATTTGATTAGGTGACCTAACTAGAAGCTTGTCCTAATGTAAGAGGTCGGCGGGGAAGATCACAAGGGGTGCGAGTGAACGAGTTCTCCCGAGCACTGCCGCAGACGGTCCTGCGCGAGGCCACGGACCGCCGGCTGCTCGACGAGACGATCCGGCAGGGCCGCACGACCCGGGCCGAGCTCGCGGACGTCACGGGCTACTCGCGGCCGACCGTCTCCGAGGCGGTCCGCCGCCTGGTCGACGGCGGCCTGCTCGACGCGACCGGCCTCAAGGAGACCGGCCGGCGCGGCCGGGTGGGCACCTTCTACGAGCTGGGCGCGCAATCCGGGTGGGTGCTCGGGCTGGAGCTGGACCAGTCCGGCGTGCACGCCCGCGCGGCCGACCTGGGCGGGCGCACCCGCGCCGAGCTACGCCGGCCGCCGACCCCGCCCGGTGACGCCGCGGCGCTGGCCGAGAGCGTGCGCGCCGCGGTGCGCACGATCGACGGCGGCGCGGGCCCGCTGCGCACGGTGGGCGTCTCGATCGCGAACCCGGTGGACCCCGCCACCCGTCAGACCATTCCGCTGGCCGGCACGCCGTTCCCGGAGGGCCTGCTCAGCCCGGTCGAGATGATCGGCGACCTGGTGTCGGCGCCGGTGCTTGTCGACAACGACGTCAACCTCGCCGCGCTGGCCGAGCACCGGGTGGGCCGGGCCGCGGGCGAGGCCGGCTTCGCGTACGTCTACGTGGGCGCCGGGCTGGGCGTGGGGCTGTACATCGGCGACCAGCTCATCCGGGGCGCGCACGGGCTCGCGGGCGAGGTCGGCTACCTGCCCGGCGCCGCGGCGCCCACGATCGCGGGAGACCTGGCGGCGGGCGGGCTGGGCCGCACGGACGCGCCCTCCAACGACGTCGCGGCGGCGCTGGCGCTGCTGGACCGCTCGGACGAGACGGCGCTGCGGGTGCTCGCGCACGCGGTGGCCCGCGCGATCAACTCGGTCGCCGCGGTCGTCGACCCGGCGCTGGTCCTGCTCGGCGGCCCGGTGGGCACCCACCCGGCGCTGCTGCCCCGGGTACGCGCGGCGATCTCGTTCCCGGGCCCGATCCGGGTGGAGCACGGCGCCCTGGGCACGGACGCGTCGCTGTGCGGCGCCCTCGAACTGGCCATCGAGCACGCCCGCGCCGCCGCGGTGGCCGTCTGACCCGCCGCCGCCCCGGACGGCACGCGGGTACCCGTGGTGCGGCAGACTGCTCTGGTGCGGAAGATCTACGTCATCGGGATCGGCTCGGGCAATCCCGACCACTTGACCCTGCAGGCAGCCAAGGCCATCGGCCGGACCGACGTGTTCTTCCTCCTCGACAAGGGCGAGGCCAAGGAGAGCATGATCGAGCTCCGGCGCCGGATCCTGAAGGCGTACGGCCGGCCGAGCCGGCGCATCGCGCAGGGCCGCGACCCCGACCGCGACCGGACCCCGGCGGACTACGAGGGCACGATCGCCGACTGGCGGCACCGGCGCTCCGAGGTCACCGAGGCGCTGATCGGCGAGCACCTGCTCGACGACGAGACCGGCGCGTTCCTGGTCTGGGGCGACCCGTCGCTGTACGACTCGACGATCAGCATCCTGGACGAGATCCTGGCCCGCGGCCAGACGATCTTCGAGTACGAGGTCATCCCCGGCATCAGCAGCGTCTCGACCCTGGCCGCCAAGCACCGGATCGGCCTGAACCGGGTCGGCCGGCCGTTCCAGGTCACCACGGGACGCCGACTGGCCGAGGGCTGGCCGGACGGCGCCGACGACGTGATCGTGATGCTTGACGCCCATCAGACGTTCGGCACCGTCGACGGCGGCGACGTGGAGATCTTCTGGGGCGCCTACCTCGGCACCGAGGACGAGCTGCTGATCGCGGGGCCGCTCGACGAGGTGGCCGACGAGATCCGCCGGGTGCGCGCGGAGGCCCGCGAGCGCCACGGCTGGATCATGGACACCTACCTGCTGCGCCGCCGGGTCTAGGCGGGCTCGGCGCCCTCCAGGTCGCCCTCGGTCTCCAGGTAGACCTGTTGCAGGGCGGCCAGGGTGGCCGGGTCCGGCGCCTCCCACAGGCCGCGGTCCGCCGCCTCCAGCAGCCGTTCGCTGATGCCGTGCAGGGCCCACGGGTTCGACTTGGTCATGAATTTCTGGTTCTCCGGGTCCAGCACGTAGGCCGCCGCGAGCTGCTCGTACATCCAGTCCGCGACGACGCCGGCCGTGGCGTCGTACCCGAAGAGGTAGTCGACCGTCGCGGCGAGCTCGAAGGCGCCCTTGTAGCCGTGGCGCCGCATGGCGGCGATCCACCGCGGGTTGACCACCCGGGCCCGGAACACCCGGGCGGTCTCCTCGGTGAGGCTGCGGGTCCGCGTCGCGTCCGGGTTGGTGGAGTCGCCGATGTACGCCGCCGGCGCCCGCCCGGTCAGCGCCCGCACCGTGGCGATCATGCCGCCGTGGTATTGGAAGTAGTCGTCGGAGTCGGCGATGTCGTGCTCGCGGGTGTCGATGTTCTTCGCCGCGACCTCGATGCGCCGGTAGGCGGTCTCCATGTCGCCGCGGGCCGCGACCCCGTCCAGCCCCCGGCCGTAGGCGAACCCGCCCCAGACCGCGTAGACCTCGGCCAGGTCGGAGTCGCCGCGCCAGTTGCGGCTGTCGATCAGCGGCAGGATGCCCGCTCCGTAGGCGCCCGGCCGGGAGCCGAAGATCCGCGTGGTGGCCTGGCGCCAGGTCCGGTCCGCCGAGACGTCGGCCAGCGCGTGCGACCGGACGTAGTTCTGCTCGAGCGGCTCGTCCAGACCGGCGACCAGGCCGACCGCGTCGTCCAGCATGGCCACCACGTGCGGGAACGCGTCCCGGAAGAAGCCGGAGATGCGCACGGTCACGTCGATGCGGGGCCGGCCCAGCTCGTCCAGGCCGATCGCCTCGATGCCGGTGACGCGGCGCGAGGCCTGGTCCCAGACCGGGCGCACGCCCATCAGCGCGAGGATCTCGGCGATGTCGTCGCCCGCCGTGCGCATGGCGCTCGTGCCCCACGCCGAGAGCCCCACCGAGCGCGGCCAGTCGCCGTAGTCGGCGCGGTAGCGCGTGAGCAGCGAGTCGGCCATGGCCTGGCCGGTCTCCCAGGCCAGCGTGCTCGGTATCGCCTTGGGGTCGACGGAGTAGAAGTTGCGGCCGGTCGGCAGCACGTTGATCAGGCCGCGCAGCGGAGAACCGCTGGGCCCGGCCGGCACGTAGCCGCCGTCGAGCGCGTGCAGCACGTTGGTCAGCTCGTCGGTCGTCCTCGCGAGGCGCGGCACGACCTCGGTGGCGGCGAACCGCAGCACGTCGGCGACCGTCTCGTCGCCGGTGACCTGCGCCGCGGCCGCCGGGTCCCACCCGCGCGCCTCCATGGCCGCGACCAGCGCGCGGGCCCGCTCCTCGACGGCGTCGGTCTCGGCGGTGGACGCCTCCTCGGCCAGTCCCAGCGCCTCGCGCAACCCAGGCAGGGCCGCAACTTGGCCGGCCCACATCTGCCGGGCGCGCAGCATCGCCAGCACCAGGTTGACCCGGGCCTCGCCGGTCGGTGCGGCGCCCAGGATGTGCAGGCCGTCGCGGATCTGGACGTCCTTGATCTCGCAGAGCCAGCCGTCGACGTGCAGGATGAACTCGTCGAACTGCTCGTCGTCCGGCCGGTCGTCCAGGCCCAGGTCGTGGTCCATCCTGGCGGCCTGGATCAGCGTCCAGATCTGCGAGCGGATCGCGGGCAGCTTCGCCGGGTCGAGCGCGGCGATGTTGGCGTGCTCGTCGAGCAGCTGCTCGAGCCGTGCGATGTCGCCGTAGGACTCGGCGCGGGCCATCGGCGGGATCAGGTGGTCGACCAGGGTGGCGTGCGCGCGCCGCTTCGCCTGGGTGCCCTCGCCCGGGTCGTTGACCAGGAACGGGTAGATCAGCGGCAGGTCGCCGAGCGCCGCGTCGGTGCCGTCCGACGCGGACATGCCGACGTTCTTGCCGGGCAGCCACTCGAGGTTGCCGTGCTTGCCGACGTGCACGACCGCGTGCGCGCCGAAGTCCTCGGCCAGCCATCGGTACGCGGCCAGGTAGTGGTGGCTGGGCGGCAGGTCGGGGTCGTGGTAGATGGCGACCGGGTTGGCACCGAAACCGCGCGGCGGCTGCACCATGACGACCACGTTGCGCCCGCGCAGCGCGGCGAGGACGATGTCGCCCGAGTCCACGTACAGCTCGCCGGGGGCCTGGCCCCAGTGCCGCTCCATCGACTCGCGCAGGCCGGCCGGCAGCGTCGCGAACCAGGAGCGGTAGGAGTCGCCGGAGATCCGCACGGGGTTGCCGGCGAGCTGGTCCTCGCTCAGCCAGTCCGGGTCCTGGCCGCCCGCCGCGATCAGCGCGTGGATGAGCTCGTCGCCGTCCTGTTCGGCCACGCCGGGGAAGTCGCCGACCTGATAGCCGCGCTCCCGCATGGCCCGCAGCAGCCGCACGGTCGAGACCGGGGTGTCGAGGCCGACGGCGTTGCCGATCCGCGAGTGCTTCGTCGGGTACGCCGAGAGCATGACCACGATCCGGCGCTCGGCCGGCGGGACGTGCCGCAGCCGGGCGTGCGCGACCGCGATGCCGGCGACCCGGGCGGCGCGCTCGGGGTCCGGCACGTAGACCGAGAGCCCGTCGGGGTCGATCTCCTTGAACGAGAACGGCACGGTGATGATCCGGCCGTCGAACTCCGGGATCGCCACCTGCGTCGCCGCGTCCAGCGGGGAGAGCCCGTCGTCGCTCGCCTCCCAGGCGGCGCGGCTGCCGGTCAGGCAGAGGCCCTGCAGGATCGGCACGTCCAGGTCGGCGAGCACGCCGACGTCCCAGGCCTCGTCGTCGCCGCCGGCGGAGGCCGTTGCGGGCCTGGTGCCGCCGGCCGCGAGGACGGTCACGACCAGGGCGTCGGCCTTGCGCAGCTCGGCGAGCAGCTCCGGCGAGGCGGTGCGCAGCGAGGCCGTGAAGATCGGCAGCGGCCGCCCGCCCTTGGCCTCGATCGCCTGGCACAGCGCCTCGACGAAGCCGGTGTTTCCGGCCATGTGGTGTGCGCGGTAGTAGAGCACCGCGACCACCGGCCCGCCGGCGTCCGCGGCGTCCCGGGGGAGCACGCCCCAGTCGGGCGCCGCGACCGGCGCCGCGAACCCCCGGCCGGTCAGCAGGATGGTGTCGGAGAGGAAGTCGTGCAGCGCCGCCAGGTTTTCCGCGCCGCCGTAGGCCAGGTAGCCGTGCGCCTCGGCGGCAACGCCCGCGGGCACGGTGGAGAGCTTCATCAGCTCGGCGTCGGGCGCCTGCTCGCCGCCGAGGACGACCACCGGCACTTCCCCGGCGAGCAGCGCGTCGAGGCCCTCCTCGAAGGCCCGGCGCCCGCCGAGGATGCGCACGACGACCAGGTCGACCCCGTCGAGCAGGGCGGGCAGGTCCGCGACCGCGATGCGGGCCGGATTGGCCAGGCGGTACGCGGCGCCGCAGGCGCGGGCGCTCAGCAGGTCGGTGTCCGATGTCGACAGCAGCAGAAACACGGCTCTCCCCTCGGGGTCCGCGCCCCGGGTAGACGGAATTCACGGCGACCGGAGTTCCTGGCTCCCGGGGTCGTCAGAACCCGGTGACAGTGGCGGGACCGCGCCGGACTCGCACCGGCTTCCTCCGCGGCGTCGCCGCACGTGGGTTCCCACTCTTGCGACCGGCGCGGACGGCGTCAAGGCACAGCGGGCGGTGTGACGATGCCGACCGCCGCCGGGAAGTTGTCGGCCCGGATCCGTAGTATCCGGGCCGTGTCCCAGCCATCCACACGCGCCGACGCCGACGCCTGCCCGGGCGCGCTGCGGCTGCACGCCGCGGCCGACGGGCCGCTG
>NZ_JBEZXZ010000140.1:0-24029 GCF_040638275.1 Actinoplanes sp. NPDC026623
GCTGGGCATCCGGACCGCGATGCCCAGTTCGCGCAGATCAACACCCTCGCCGCCACGTTCCTCGACGCCGGGGACCCGGTGATCAGCGTGGACACGAAGAAGAAAGAACTCGTCGGTGAGTACGCGAAATCCGGCCGGGAGTGGCAGCCGACCGGCGAGCCCGTGCAGGTCAACGGTCATGATTTCCCCAGCGGCGTTCCGCGGGCGATCCCATACGGGGTCTACGACATCGGCGCGGACGACGGATTCGTCACCGTCGGCGTGGACCACGACACGGCTGCTTTCGCGGTCAACGCGATCCGCACCTGGTGGGACACCGCCGGCCGGGACCGGTATCCGCACAGCCGCCGGTTGCTACTCACCGCGGACTGCGGCGGCTCCAACGGCAACCGGCTACGGGCGTTCAAGTTCGAGATCGCCGCGTTCGCCGCGCAGACCGGACTGCAGATCACGGTCTGTCATTTCCCGCCCGGCACCTCGAAATGGAACAAGGTCGAGCATCGCCTGTTCTCCTTCATCTCGATGAACTGGCGCGGCCGGCCCCTGACCGACTACCAGGTCATCGTTGAGACGATCGCCGCGACCACGACCGAGACCGGGTTGACCGTCGCCGCGGTCATGGACACCAACGAGTACCCCACCGGGGTCCGGATCAGTGACGCGCAGATCAAGGCTGTCCCGGTCCAGCGATACGCCTTCCACGGCGAGTGGAACTACGTCATCCATCCTGGACCCATCCCAGAAACGGTGCGAAACCAGACAATCATCCTCGAACCGACCAACTAATTCATCGTCGGGCCCTAACGCCAAGCCGATCTGCGTGAGCATGCCCCTGAGCCCCGGCGTCAACCGGGCATGCGCAGTGGTCAGCCCGTCGATCTGCTCGACGAACGTCCTCGCCGAGCAATCGGTGTTGTCGCGCCGAAAGCGGCGGACCTGCACCTGCACCTGCAAGGCCGTCCCCGCTACCGCGACGTCGCGCAGCCGCCGCTGATAGCGACCATGGACCCGGCCCGAGGACTGCCGGCACCGACCGCACCGGGCGGTCGTTGCCCGGGAACGTCCGGACAGCACCACGACGCCGTCACGCTGCTCAACAGCGTCGATCGACAGACCAGACAGGTGCGGCACCAACTGCTCCACAAGCGAACACGCCGGACATGATCAACGATGACGCCCGCCAAGAGACGGAACCGTCCACATCACAAGATCAGCGACAGAGCCAAGATCCGGGACGGGAAAGTCGCCAACCGGCCCATCTACGTCGCCCTGGCGGTCACCGCCGAGGGCACCCGCGACATCCTCGGGTTGTGGGCCGGCGACGGCGGTGAGGGCGCCAAGTTCTGGCTGAGCGTGTGCACCGAACTGAGGAACCGCGGTGCCGAGGACGTGCTGATGGCCGTCTGCGACGGTCTCACAGGTCTGCCCGACGCCATCAACCACGTATGGCCCCAGACCGTGGTACAGACCTGCGTGGTGCATCTGCTGCGTAACTCGTTCAAGTACGCTTCCCGCCAGCACTGGGACGCCATCGCCAAGGCACTCAAGCCCGTCTACACCGCACCGACCGAAGCCGCCGCCGAGCAACGCTTCCTCGAGTTCGCCGAGACCTGGGGCGAGAAATACTCGGCCATCGTGCGGTTGTGGGAGAACGCCTGGGCCGAGTTCGTGCCGTTCCTGGCCTTCGATGCCGAGATCCGCAAGGTCGTCTGCTCGACCAACGCCATCGAAACCGTCAACGCCCGGATCCGCCGGGCTGTGAGAGCCCGCGGACACTTCCCGAACGAGCAAGCCGCCCTCAAATGCGTCTACCTCGCCGTCATGGCCCTGGACCCGACCGGCGCTGGCCGCCGCTGGATCACTCGCTGGAAACCCGCCCTCAACGCCTTCGACCTCGCGTTCGAAGGACGCCTGTCCGCAGGCCGTAACTGACCCCTCAACAAGATCGAGTTACACCGTTTTCTTGACAGTCTCCGCAATGACCCTGAGGGGTGATCGAGTCGTCCGGCTGTGTAGGAGCCCGGCGGGGCTTTGTGCGGGTCTGCATAGGACCGGCCTACCCGAGTTTTTGGGCTCCGTGTGTAACGCGTTGCCAATGCGCCTGCCGGTGCAGAGACTACACATCGGCTGGCCACTGATCCATGGTGGATTTGATCTCGGTCGATCTGAGCTGCGGGTTCCTGATTATCTCGACGGATCCGCCTGATATGGGCTGGCCGAGTCTGCGGTCAGAACGTAGACTCTCGGCCGGTGGAAGATCGTCAATACGTGCTGGGGGCGGAGATTCATGAGCGACAGATTAAGGTCTGGCCCTGGCTCGACCAGCGGTGTGCATGATCTTGTGCGGTTCGCCGACCAAGAGGCGTATCGGTTGACGCCGGTGAGCCTCCGGCCCGCGTGACGTTTGACGTGGTGACCAACCTCCCCTCTGTTCGTTGAGTCGTCGATCCACGCAGTACCTGTACGTGTGCTGTCCTGATGGATTCGGACGGGGCTGATTGGTGGTCCTCAGTGGATGTCATTCGGGGAGCCGCATTCAGGTTCGCGCCCGGTGGAAATGGAAGGCCAATCACCGCAGTAGCCATTCGTGGCGAACCCTCGTGGCGACTCGGCGAGCATGACAGCCGGACCGCGAGGACAGGTTCTGAGTCTGTGCCGGTCGCGTGTGCGGCGGGACGCAGGAGGGAGAAATGGTGACGTCTGCAACTGGTGACCAGCATGCTGCCATCGAGCGGCGGCTTCGCGAGATCTTGAAGCGGGATACCGCGATGCCCGATCCGATGCTGATCGCGCGCGACGAGGATCTTCTCACTGCCGGGCTGTCGTCGCTGGAGACGGTGACCGTGGTTCTGTCGATCGAGAACGAGTGGTCGATCCGATTCGACGAGGCCAGCCTCTCGAGGCAGATGTTCAAGTCGCTCGGTGCTCTCTGTACGGCGGTCAATGAGCGGGTCGGCGCTCGTACGGCGTGATCCGGTCGCCGCCGGCGTCTAATCGGCTCCGGCGGCCCGGCAGCGGATCCGTTCAGTGCTCCAGCACGGGTCTCGATCTCGAACAGGAACGTTAATCGAAACAGGTGTGCACGTGGATGATGATGTGCGAGTCGACGATGCTGTGATGCGGGGGGCGTCTCGTCCCGTGGGCGCCGGCGTGCCTATGCCCGCAAAGAGTGCGACGGCAGGACCTACCGGCGGCGCGTGCCGTCGAGGACACACTGCGTCTCCGGAGGCCCGCGGATGTAAGGCCATCGTGCCGTGACCATCCCGCCCGATGCCGGACGCGTGACGATGGTCGCCGATTCGCAGTCCTACGCCGCGCTGGCGCAGCGCGTGGAGCCAGACCTCGCCTTCATACCGGTCCTCACTCCGCCGGAGGGACCATCCACAGTCTTTCCCGTCCCCGCGACACCGACGCCGGACCCGCGCGCCTGGCAGGGCGTGGTCCTGGTGACCGAGGACGCGTTCGAATCCGTCGGCCGGGTGCTCGCCCGCGGATCAGGACGGCCGATGCGGCGCGCCACCCTCGCCGATGCTGTCCGGCTCAGTACGGATGTCCCGGTCACCGTGGTGGGCGCCGTCGGCGGCGTGACCTCGGCGATGCTCGCCGCACTGCCCACCGACGCCCAGCTCGGCCTCTTCGTGGCCCGGGACCCGGCCACGGCCAGCGCGCTCGCCGCGCGCACGCTTCTGCACGGGCCGACCGTGGCCGCCGGGTCGGCCGATCTCACCTTCGACACGCTTGCCGAGGACAGCGGGCCGGACCGGCTGGCCGGACTCGACGTCACGGTGGCCGGCCTTCGAGCAGCCACGCAAAAGGGGATCGCCATCCTCGCCGGCCGCGCACACGCCCGGAACTGTTCGATGGATCTGATGGACGGGCTAGTCTGCGGCCGGCGCGACGAACGGCCCATGTTGCCCGTCGAGCCGGTCCGGCCGGATCGGTGGGCGGGGCATCCCACCTCCTGTCAACAGAGCCACCAGTGCTGCCGGTACGGCCAGGAGATCCGCGGCAACCTACGTGCTACGGAGATCCTCGCGGCCTTCGCGGTGCTCGACAGCTGTCGGTCCGCGGCCAGTGGCGACGGCTCCGTGCGCACAGACGTGTCGATCCCGCTGACCATGCTCGCCGGCACCGCGCTCGCCGTGGTCAGTGCCGTGGGGACCCGCGGCGGCAGTTCCTGGGCGGCGCCGCTGCTGCGCGGGCTCCTCCGCGCCGGCCTGCCGCTCGGCTCGGCGCTGGCCGAGGTCAACCTGGCGATCGAGGCGGACCCGGTGGGCATGGGCCGGCTGGCTCTGTTCGGCGACGCCGGCTTGGCGCCGGTGCCGGGGTCCACGCCCGCCCGCCAGGTGCTGTCAGCCGAGGGGGCGGAGATTCCCGCTGGCCCCGCCGCGACTTTGGTCGACGGGACCGGCCTTCTGCCGGTGCGGCCCGGCGGCCCCGTGGTAGTGAGCCGGGGGGACGGCACGACCAGTTGGGCCCTGACTGACGCGTACGGCCGGTCCGCGGGTCTGGTCGTCCCTGCGCCGAGCCTGCTGGCCGCCGCGTGGCAGGACGAGTTCCGGCCCTGGGTGCAGCGGATGCGGGAGATGCCCGAGATCGGCCTGCGAATCGACGCCGACCGGTTGGATGCACTCGACCTTGCGGCGCGGACTGCGGTACGGCAGCGGGCCGAGGCCGAGCACCTGCCCGCTGCCCGCGAGGCGGCGGAGGCGTATGCATCGGCCCGCGCCGGACTGGCCGCTGAGCAGCACGACATGATCGAGCAAGAGCTGACCGTCGTCGCCCGCACCTTTTACCATTTCACCTGCAGTTGGCAGGAGCCCTGGCAGGTGTGTACGGCCGACAGCGTGGAGCAATGTCCGCAGTGCGGCGACATGACCGCGGTCCTTCGACACATCACGCCGGCCGCGGGCACCGGTACCAGGATGCACCAGCTGGTCTGCTCCCGGTGCGGTGAGGTCTTCGCCGGTGCCGCCGGGTTTCCCGCGACCGCCCGGGTCACCGCGCCAGCGGAGGTGGGCTGTGGCGAGCAGTTCCGCCTCGCCGTCGAGGTCGCCGCCCCGGCGGACCGGGCCGTCGCCGTGACGGTCGGCGCTGCCTTCCGCCGTCAGGACCTGCTGCGCTGCCGGTTGGACGGGATCGCCTCTGTC
The DNA here is from genome assembly GCF_040638275.1 of Actinoplanes sp. NPDC026623. NCBI lineage: Bacteria > Bacillati > Actinomycetota > Actinomycetes > Micromonosporales > Micromonosporaceae > Actinoplanes > Actinoplanes sp. NPDC026623. The sequence continues at coordinate 5,151 of NZ_JBEZXZ010000140.1, forward strand.
GTGCTGCCCGCCGGTGAGTTGCACACGCTGGAGCTGACCGGGGACAGCGACCCGACACAGACGATCCCGGACCTGCACAACATTTACGTCTTGGTCGCCGTCGACGGGGCGGTCCGCTGCTTCACGCGTGCAGTGTGGTTGCGGGCCCAGCGCCGCTGACATTCCCCTGCCTGATTCACTGCTCAGCCCGTTGTTGGAGGCCTGCAATGACCATCCGGGACCCCGAATCGCCCGCCGCGCAGACGTTGACCGGAATGTTCGCCATGAGCGCGCAGACCTGGCCGGACCGTCCCGCCGTCAGGGACGACGACACCTTCCTCTCGTACGCCGAACTCGACCGGCGTTCGGCGGCCCTGGCGGCCGACCTGCGTGCCCGCGGGATCAGGGCCGAGGACCGGGTGGGCACCTATCTGGACCGTTCGGTGGACCTCGTGGTGGCCGTCCTCGGCATCCTGCGGGCCGGCGCCGCCTACGTCGCCGTTGACACCCGGTATCCGAGCGGCCGCCGCGACCACATGCTGGTCGCCGTCGGCTGCAAGCTGGTGGTGACCCGCGCGGACTGGCGGCAGCGCATCGCCCACCTGGGCCTCGAGGAACTGGCGTTCCGCAGCGAGGCCACACCGGCGGCCACGGCCGTGGACCACGCCGACCCGGCCGGGGCGGCCAGCGTGCTCTTCACCTCCGGCTCGACCGGCCAACCCAAGGCGATCGTGCTGGAACATCGGAACATCGTCTCGTTCGCCACCAATCCCGGCCTGCCGGAACTGGCACCGGCCGATGGTGTCGGCCAGATCTCCAGCGTCTCCTTCGACGCATTCCACTTCGAGCTTTGGACGACCCTGTACCGGGGTGCCGAGGTCATCGTCCTGCCGCCCGTGCCCGAGCTTCTCGCCGCCGACTTCCGGCGGGAGATGCGGCGGCGGCGAGTCACCGCGATGCTCGTCCCGACCATGGTCATCAACCAGGTGATCCGGGAGGATCGGGATGCCTTCGCCGCGCTTCGGATCCTGCAGGCCGGTGGTGACGTCCTCCTGCCCTCGGCCTGCCGGGACCTGTTGCACGGCGAGTTCCGGGGCGAGCTGTACAATCTGTACGGCCCGGCGGAGGCGACCACCGCCTGCACCGCGCACCGGGTCACCGTCGAGGACGCCGAGCGGGACACCATCCCGATCGGTCGGCCGCTGGCTGGGGTGACCGTCCTGCTGCTCGATGACGGTCGGCCGGTGTCGGACGGCGAGATCGGCGAGATTCACATCGGTGGTCCGGGGATCGTCCGCGGCTATCTGGACGCGCCGGAGCTGACCCGGCAGCAGTTCGTCGTCGGCCCTCTTCCGAATGGCCCGGACCGGCTCTACCGTACCGGTGATCTGGCCCGGCGGCGGCCGGACGGGGTGTTGGAGTTCGTCGGGCGGGCCGACGGGCAGGTGAAGATCCGCGGTTATCGGGTCGAGCCGGGCGAGGTCGAGCGGACTCTCTGCCGTAGCCGCAGTGTACGCGAGGCGGTGGTATTGCCCAGTGGCGAGGGTGAGAACCGGCACCTGCTCGCCGTGGTCGTACCGGCCGAAGGCACCACCGTGCGGGACATCCAGGAGTTAGCTCGCGCCGAGCTGCCGAACTACCTGGTGCCCAGTCAGCTCGCGCTGGTGAAGGAGATCCCGTCCAACGAGCACGGCAAGCGGGACCTGGCGGCCCTGAACGAGATCGCCGAAGGGATCCGGCAGCGCCGGGAGCGTCACGTTGCGCCGCGTACCGAGGTGGAGCGCTATCTCGCGGAGCTGTGGGAGGAGTTGCTCGGCGTGGAGAACGTCGGCGCGAACGAGGACTTCTTCACCCTCGGCGGCCACTCGCTGCTCGCCTTCCGGATGCACAGCCGGGTCAAGCGTGGGTACGGGGTGTCGGTGGAGCTGGACGCGGTGCTGCGTGAACCGGTGCTGGGCCGCGTGGCGGAACTGGTGGAACAGGCACGGGCGGAGCAGGAACGAGTGGCCGGTAGCTCGGCATGACCGCGGAGAACCGCCTGGGCGCGCTCGTCGAGCGGCCCTTCCGGCTGCTCTGGATCGGCAAGACGACGTCATCGTTCGGCGACGCTCTGATGCGTGTAACCATCGCCTTCGCGGTGCTGTCGGTGGGCGGCTCGGTAACCGATATCGGGACCGTACTGGCCGCTTCCACCGTGGCCCGGATGGTCCTGCTGCTGTTCGGGGGCACGCTGGCCGACCGGATGTCGCGCCGGCTGCTGCTCGTCGGCAGCGACACCTTCCTGCTGATCACCCAGGCCGCAGTGGGCGTCCTGCTGCTTGCCGGCCGGCCGAGCGTCGCGGCGCTGACCGTCGCCTCGGTCTGTTACGGTGCGGCCGCCGCCGTTGCCAAGCCCGCGTTAGCCGGCATGGTGCCCGAGACCGTCAGCTCGCCGCGGCTCCAGCAGGCCAACGCGTTGATAGGCATCTCCCGCAACACCGCCGAGATCCTCGGGCCGCTGGCGGCAGGCGTCCTGGTGGCGACGACCGCGGTAGGCTGGGTCTACCTGCTGGACGCCGTCACCTTCCTGATCAGCGCCGTCGCCCTCAGCCTGCTCAAGCTGCCGCCCCGCCGGCCGCGCGAGCACACCGGCTTCTTCGCGGACCTCGCGGTGGGCTGGCATGAAACGGCCTCCCGGTCCTGGTACTGGATCGTCCTCTGCGGTCACTCCCTCTGGAATCTCGGTTACTGCGCCTTCCTGGTGCTCGGTCCGGTGATCGTGGCCCGGGAGGCCGGAGGGCCCACCGCCTGGGGTCTGATCAGCGCCAGCATGGCGGTCGGCGCGCTAGTCGGCGGGGCGTTGTCGCTGCGGTGGCGTCCCCGGCGTCCGTTCGTCGTCGCCCACCTGGGCCTGGCGCTGACGGCTCTCCAAATCGCCGCGCTGTCGGGACCCTCGCCGATCCTGGTGAGCATAGCCGCGGGCGTAGCCGCGGCGGCCGGGGTGTCGTTCGTGAACAACATCTGGACGACGGCCATCCAGCGCCTCATTCCCGAGGAGGTGCTCTCCCGGGTCAGCTCCTACAACGTGCTGGTGTCCTTCACCATCGCGCCGCTGGGCTACGCGGCGGTCGGTCCGTTGAGCAGCCGGGTCGGCGAATCCGCGGTGCTGATCCTGGCCGCCGGATGCGTGTGCGTCGCAGTCGCCGCCGTCTTGTCGGCTCCCCGGGTCCGGTCGTTGCGGCAGGACCGCGACGGCAGCCTGCACGGGTGGTCCGAGCTCGACAAACCGGTCCGTCCTACAACCCTTACGAGCCCATGAACTTGCCCATCGCCCGGCCCCTCCAACTCGCCTCAGAGAAGTGCGGATGACATCAATGCTTCCGACCGTCCTGGTTGGCTATTCCCTCGGCTCGGCCAGCCCTGTGGAGATCATCAACGCGGCGGCCGGGCTCTGTGAGGTGGCCTTCGTCATCGACAGCCGGGAGGAGCACGGCCGCTTCGTCCTGCCCTTCATCCAGGAGCTGGTCGAAACGTTCGACCTCGCCGAGTTTTCCCTGGACGCCATCGCCGGCAGGCTCGCCGGACGCTTGCAGGGCATCACCACGTACAGCGAGTTTATGCTGGCAGATACGGCGCGGGTGGCCCGGGAACTCGGACTTCCGTTCCACTCGCCGGAGGTCGTCGAGGCGCTCACCGACAAGGCGCGGCAGCGGGTTCTGCTGAACGACCGGGGCGTGACGCCGCTCCGGCAGATCAGTGCCCGAGGACCGGAAGAATTCGAGCAGGCGGTACGGAAGATTGGTTTGCCGGCCGTCATCAAGCCTGCCCGCGGCACCGCCAGCGTCGACGTCTATCCGTGCTTCTCCATGGCCGACGTCGAGGCGATCAGCCCTTCGTCCGACTCCGGGAGTTGGGTCGTGGAGCAGATGCACGCCCCCGGCCTGCACCCCACCTTCCCCTGGCTTGGGGACTACTGCTCGGTCGAGACCGCCGTCAGCGGCGGCCGTTGCTGGCACTTCGCGATCGTCGAACGGCTTCCGCTGACGCCACCGTTACGGGAGAGCGGCTTCCTCACGCCGGACAGTCTGCCGGACACCTACCGGAATCAGGTGCTGGAAGTGGCGGAGGCAGCCATCCACGCCGTCGGCATCACTACCGGCATCTCGCACGTCGAGATCAAGTTCAGTCCGGACGGGCCGAAGGTGATCGAGGTCAATGGGCGGATGGGCGGCACCACCGGGCGGCTGCTGCGTCGCGCGAGCGACCTCGACCCCATTCGGCTGGCGTTGGAGATCGCCCTGGGCGAGGACGTCAAGCCCCGCGACGTGGTCTTCGACCGGTGGGTACTCGCCTACCGGGTGCTGCCGCCGCTCAGGAAGGTCACCGTGCGAAAGGTGTGCACCCCCGCCTCGCTGAGGGCTCACCCGGGTGTCTGGGCGGCGGACGGCGGTGTGCGGGCCGGCCAGACGCTGGACTGGCGGCGGGGTGGCCTGGAGCGGGTGTTCACCATCTGGGCCGAGGTCGACGAACCCGGCGCGCTTCCCTCAGTCATCCGGGACCTGGCGGACGTCACGGCCAACTGCGTCGAGTACGACGAGCAATGAGGCAGGAGACAGACATGGCGACCATCTTCGACGAACTCGAATCCAACGTGCGAACCTACTGCCGCAGGTTTCCCGCTGTCTTCGTCAAGGCCCGTGGGCACACGCTGTGGGACCAGGAGGGGCGTCCATACATCGACTTTCTGGCCGGAGCGGGCGCGCTCAACTACGGCCACAACCATCCGGCGATCAAGGCGGCGCTCCTCGACTACCTGGCCGCCGACGGCCCGGTCCACACCATGGACCTGCACACCCGGGCCAAGGCGGACCTGCTGCACCGCATCGAGGATGTCGTCCTTCGTCCGCGCGATCTGGCCTACCGGATCCAGTTCACCGGGCCTACCGGGGCCAACGCGATCGAGGCCGCGCTCAAGGTCGCTCGCCGGGTGACCGGTCGCACCAACGTCGTCGCCTTCACCAACGGTTTCCACGGCATGTCCCTCGGCGCGCTCGCCCTGGCCGGAAATCTCGCCAAGCGGGCGGCAGCCGGTCTGCCTTTGGACCGGGTCACCCGCCTGCCCTACGACGGTTACCTCGGCCCCGGCGTCGACACCGTGCATTACCTGGAGCGGATGCTCGACGATCCCGGAGCGGGGATCGATCCGCCCGCGGCGATCGTGCTGGAGACCGTTCAGGGCGAGGGCGGGTTGACCGTCGCGCGACCGCAGTGGCTGCGGAGGGTGGAACGGTCAGCCCGGGACCGGGGGATCGTCCTGATCGTCGACGACATCCAGGCTGGCTGCGGCCGTACCGGTTCGTTCTTCAGTTTCGAGGAGGCGGGCCTGCGGCCGGACATTGTGTGCCTGGCCAAGTCGATCAGCGGCTATGGGCTGCCCATGGCGCTCACGCTGATCCGGCCCGACCTCGACCTGCTCGGACCAGGCGAGCACAGCGGCACCTTCCGGGGGCACAACCTCGCGTTCGTCACCGCGGCGGCGGCGATCGACCTGTGGTCGTCGCCGCAGTTCGCCGCCGATCTGGACAAGAGGTGCCTGCTGCTGGCCGAGCGGGTACGTGCGCTCACCGTACTCGGCGGTGAGGCTCGCGGGCGAGGAATGCTCCGGGGCGTTCACTTCGCTGAGGAGTCCTTCGCCACCGCGGTCTCGCTGGCTGCGTTCCGGAGGGGCCTCCTGCTGGAGACCTCCGGCACGGCGAATCAGGTCGTGAAGATCATGCCGCCGCTGACGATCGACGACGAGGCGTTGCACCGCGGGATGGACATCCTTGAGGAAAGCGTCCGCGAGGTCATTTCGACGAGGAAGGTGGGAGCACAATGACGGACACGGAGATCGACGCAGCCACATTGGCGCGGCTGTCCGCGGCGTGGCCGGAGCGGGCGACCATTCGCAGCCACATGAACTCCCTGAAACCTCCGCAGGAATACGACCCGCTTCTGCCGGACTATCCGGTCAAGTTCCTACCCTTCGCCGAGCACCCCGACTTCGTTGATGCTCCGTTCGAGAAGCGGCAGGCGGTGTTGACGCACGCGTGGTTGATGTACAACGCCCGCGTCATCACCGCCGAGGAACAGATTGCCAATCCGACATTCGCGAAGATCGTGCACGGCGTCTTTCCCGGCAGCGAACGCTTTGAGATCAAGCAGGCGGTCCAGCAGGCTCACGTGGACGAGACATGGCACACCTACATGCACATGATGGCGATGCACCACACACAGGAGGCCCGCGAGCTCAGGTCCGAGCCGGACTACCCGCATGCGGTCACCTATCGACACCTGGCGGCCGAGCAGGAGAAGGTCTCCGACCGCTGGCACCGGGATCTGCTCGCCCTGGTGTGGACCACCGTGACCGAGGTGAGCGTGAACGCCTATCTGGAGCTGCTCTCCCGGGATCAAACGATCCAGCCGATGCACGCCCTGGTGCCCCGGCTGCATGCTCGTGACGAGGCCGCACACGGATCGGTGATGGTGGAGGTGGCCAAGCAGCTCTATGTCCACATGGGTCCGCATCAGCAGAAGATCTTCGAGCAGGCACTCCCCAAGGCGGTCATGGCCTTCGTCGCGCAGGACTACCGGGCGTGGCCGCTGATCCTGGAACACGCCGGCATCAAGAAGGCGACCGATATCGTCGAGGACTGCAAGCGCGGTGGTTCGAGTTCTCTTCTGGTCCGCGACTTCTCGGGCGTCGAACGGCTGGCTCGTGAAATGGAGATCGAGATGGAGTCTCCCTACGATCAGACCAAGAAATAGTCGGGAGGCGGATACTGAGATGATCTCAGCAATGCATAACGGCTGATTGGCGCGACACGGGCGAGTGCCGTGATAACGGCGATGCTGGAAAGAAGCGTGGAGCCATCGATAGACAGGTCTTTGCGACAAGATTCCGTCCTCGAGAGGGCTTGCAGTACCTCGGTCGGCTGCGCGCCGCTGAACGACGCGACCGCGGTACCCGTCCGGGTACCCGCTCGTTGACCTGCTTCTACCAGGCACTATTCGTGTTGGTCTGGTTCCGTAAAGGTGAGGACCTGACGCTGCTGGGTGCCGGGCTCGGCGTCTCGCGCCACCGCGTACCGCTACCGCGACGAGGGCGTCACCGTCCTGGCCGCTCAGCCACACGACCTGCACACCGCACTACGGCACGTCGCCGGCGACGGCTGGGCATACGTGATCCTGGACGGAAAACTGTTCGACTGCGACCGGCTCACCGAGACCACCCTCAGCACCAAGGGCGAATCCATAGACGTCTGGTATTCCGGCTAACACCGCGACTTCGGCGCGAACATTCAAGCCGTCATGCGACCGGACGGCTTACCCATCTGGACCTCCGCGGCAATGCCAGGGCACCTGCACGACACCAGATGCGCCCGCGAACTCGGCCTCACCGCCGCTTTGAACCGGTCCGCCGCAGAACTCGACCTGCCCACCCTGGCCGAATCCGGCTACGAAAGCACAGGCCACGGCATCAAGACACCGGTCAAACAACCCGCCGACGGCATCTGCCTCGCCCCGGACAATCGCGCCCGCAACCGGCTGCTCTGCGGCCCGCGCTGGCGAGGCGAACGAGGCTTGCCGATCCTGATCGGACGCTGGAAAACGCCAGGCCACACCACTATCAGCCCACGCCGGGCCGGCGACATCGTCGCCGGCGCGCTCCACCTGCCCCCTTCGGATACAAATACCCATCACCAAGTTGCTGAGATCAACTCACTGGAACGGGGATCGGTGAAAACGCTGAAGAGAAGCCCGGACAGGCCTCGGGGAGTAGTGTCCAGCGTGGCCTCGGACGCGCACACCTGGAATCTCGTATATCTTCAACTGCTGCTGGAAGAGCATGGGTACTCCGTCCGAAACCTGGGCGCCTGCGTGCCGGTCGAGGATCTGGTCGCCGGATGTCTCATGGAAAGGCCCCAGCTGCTCGTCCTGAGCACGGTCAACGGCCATGGACTCATCGAGGCGCCCAGCTACATCCGCCGGGTTCGCGAGCGCGCCGAACTGCATGGCCTGGTCGTGGTCATCGGCGGCAAGCTCAACGTCGGTGGCACGGTGGCGGACGACGACGTCCGCCGCCTGCTGCACCTCGGCTTCGACGGTGTTTTCACCACAGTCGACTCGGTACAGGAATTCAGGCGCTTTCTTACCCACACCGGCAAAGCTGCCGCCGGTGAGTGAGGTTCCGTTGTCAGGGCTGGGGCACTTCGGCAGCCGGGTCGCCGGTCGCGGCGAGTTGGTGGTGCAGTCCCGGATGGGGTTCTCCGATCCGGCGCAGATGCTGGACGGTCTGCGAGCCGTACGCGACGCCCCGGTCGAATCGGTCGGCACGATCACCTTGGACAGCTTCACCAGGACCGGCCAGTTGCGGCGTGCCCGTGACGAAGTGCTACGCGGCACGCCGTTGAACGGGTACCCGCTCATTGCCCACGGGGCGGCCGTGACCCGGGAGCTGATCGCGGAGTTCGACCAGAGCGTCTTCCCGATCCAGCTCCGTCATGGTTCCGCCCGGCCGTATGCGCTCTTCAAGGAGATGCTCGCGGCCGGCATCACCGCGACGGAGGGCGGTCCGGTCTCGTACTGCCTGCCGTACAGCCGGGAGCCGCTCTCCGCGGCGGTGGCCGAGTGGGAGCGTTCCTGCGAGCTCTTGGCCGCGTTCGACGGGCCCGCTAGCCCTGTCCACCTGGAGACCTTCGGTGGCTGCATGCTCGGCCAGCTCTGTCCCCCCGACCTTCTGGTCGCACTGAACATCCTGGAGGCGCTCTTCTTCGTGCAGCACGGGGTACGCAGCATCTCGCTGAGCTATGCCCAGCAGACCAACCCGTTGCAGGACCGGGAGGGGATCGAGGCGCTCCGCGTCCTGGCCGGCGAGTGGCTCGGCGGGGTCAGCTGGCACGTCGTAGTTTACACCTTCATGGGGGTCTATCCGGAGAGTCGTGAGGGGGCGCTGTCGCTGCTGGCCGCGAGCGCTCGGCTGGCCGCGCTCACCGGGAGTGAACGACTCATGGTGAAGACCGTCGCCGAGGCCTTCCGCATCCCGACCGTTGCGGAGAACGTCCAGGCGTTGAGGTGTGCGGCCGCCGCGGCACGAGGCACCGAACCCGGCGAGGCCCATGACGACTGCGGCGAAATCCTGCACGCGGCTCGCACACTCGTCAACACCGTGCTGGAGCAGCACTCATCGATCGGCGCCGCACTGGTCGCCGCGTTCCGCCGTGGGTTGCTCGACGTGCCCTACTGCCTGCATCCCGACAATGCCAACCAGTCCCGCGCGATTATCGACTCCGCCGGGCGGTTGCAGTGGGCCTCGACGGGCGCCATGCCCATCGCGGCGTACGCGCCCGCCCACGAAGCGCGGATCTCCGCCGCCGACCTGCTCAGCATGCTCGGTTACAACCGGGCGCGATTCGACAGCCTCGATCCCGGCCACCCCGACAGAACCGTGGGCGCGACCACCTCATCAGAAAGGCCAACACCTTGTCCATGACCGAACATCAGCGGCCGGCCAATGGCCTAACCGAACTGGTCCTCACCGATGATGTCCGCGACGAGCTCCTCGACCGGCTTCTCAGTCTGCCCGACCCAGTCTCGGACGTCGACGATGCCATGGCCCGGACCCACCAGATCTTCGCCACGCTGCCGCTGCCGACGCTGCGGGCGATCCTCGACTTCGGACGTCACATCGACACTCCCGGCGTCATGCTGGTCAGTAATCTGCCGACCGAGCCGGAACTGCCGCCGACACCGTCCGACGGTGGGCCGTGTGTCGGCAAGTCGCGATTCGTGGCCGAGGGTGTGCTGCTCGGGCTGTCGGGACTGCTCGGGGAGCCGGTCGCATTTGTCACAGAGAAGGAAGGCAGGGTGGTGCACGACATCATTCCGACTGCGCCCGGCGCCGCTACCCAGACCAGCCAGGGCTCGAAGGTCTTCCTCAACTTCCACAACGACATCGTCCACGACCCGAGCGGCCGCTACGACATCAGCAATCCGGACTTCCTGGTGCTCAACTGCCTGCGGGCCGACCCTGTCAACGAGGCTGAGACCTGGTACTCGGACGCCCGCGACGTTCTGAGCGTGCTCAATCCAGGCACAGTGAAGGTCCTGCGCTCGCCGCTGTTCCGGCTGAGCGCGCCCGGTGGATATGTGCGTATGTTCGCTGGCGGCAAGGAGGTCTACTCCAAGCCGGTCGCGATCCTCTCGGGACCGGACCACGCTCCCGAGATCTCGGTCGCGGCCAACGGGGTACGGTGCCTCACCCCCGAAGCGACCGATGCCTTCGACCAACTCCAGGCGGCCTGCCGTGCCCCCGAGGCGGCCAGCGTTGTCCAACTCGCGCCAGGCCAGGCGCTGCTGGTCAACAACCGGAAGGGCCTGCACGCTCGTACCCAGTTCAGCGCCCGGTACGACGGCCAGGACCGTTGGCTGCAGCGTACCTACATCCGGCGCAGCCTCTGGAACATCCGCGGACGGGCGGAGAATGGGAGCCGTCGTGTCCACGCCTGACGTACGACGGGTGGCGTTCCTCCGCTCGGTCGAGATCCAACGTGCTGCTCCCCACGTCCAGCAACTGGACGAGCACCTCCGAGCTGCCGGGGCGGAGGCGAAGCTGTTCTTCACCGACGGAGAATGCGGTCACGGTGACTTTCCTGGCGAGTCGGCAAAGCTTCCCGTCGGCGCGACTCCACAGGACATCGCTACGCTGATCCGGCAATGGGACGCCGACGCCTTCGTCTCGATCTCGCTTCGCGACGAGAACGCGTTTCGCGACGCCATGGTCGCCGCCGAGCTGAGTGCCGGCGGTGTCACGAGCGTCATGCATGGCCCGGAGACCACCTGCCAGCTGTCCAACAAAGCCGAGACCAAGGGCATGCTGCGCGTGGCCGGGCTCGATGCGCCCGGTGATGTCGTGCTGGACGGCGACGTGCTGAACGGCCGGAGCGTCCCCATCCTTGGCTACCGGGATTACGTCGGGCGCAGGGCGGACGAGATCGGATTCCCGTTGCTATGGAAACCCCTCTGGGACAGTTTCGGAAACGGCATCCGATACCTGGACGGCCCGGCTGCCCTGACGGAGCTCCTTCGTTCTCCGCCGGACGGCAACGCACTGCTGGAGCGTTGTCTTGACGGCGAGTTGTGCTCGATCGAGATCCTCGGCAGAGGGGGGGAGTATCACCTGCAACCCCTGGTGTGGAAGGGCAGGACGGGGGGCGAGCCCGGATTTCTCTTCAATTCGCTCCGCTATGCCGGCCCGAGGCCCGAGGCCGAGAAGTGCTTCGAGGACGTCGCCGAGCGCCTGGTCCAGCTCTGCGCCGAGTGGGACGTCAACGGGGCGGTCGAAGTGGAGATGATCTACCAGGACGGCGTCTACCACGTGATCGAGGTCAACCCTCGAGTTTCGGGAACCACGTTGCTGTCCGTGGTGGGTTCCGGCCGGAACACCTACGTCGAACTGCTTCGGATGGCGCTCGGCACCTGGCCGGAATCCGAGCGACCGGCACCTGTGAGCATCAGATGGGCGTTGGAGTTCCCCCTCACCGGGTTCACGCCGGCCCTGCTCGGCGACGCGACGGACCAGATCGATGTGGTCAAAGCCGGAACGCTACGCATCAACGGCCGTGACTACGGCGGCAACATGGTCGCGTCGTGCGAGTTCGGTGAGGAGTCCCGGTTCATAAAGGCGATAGACGAGCTGAACTCACGCCATCACTTCCTCGATCGCAAAGTCTCCGGCGAGATCCGGGAACTGCTCTCGGCCCCGACAAAGTGACCGTGTACCGACAGTGGAAGAGCGATGACTGAGGACCAGCAGACCGGGCAGTCCGTCCGGGTGGACTTAGCCGACGTCGACCTGTTCGTCAGCGGCCGGCACCTGGAGGCGTTCGCCTGGCTGCGCGAGCACTCTCCGATCTACTGGAACGAGGGCGTCGACGGCAGCCGCTTTTGGGCGTTGACCCGGTACGAGGACGTGCACTGGGCCTACCGGGAGCATGCCTCGTTCGGGTCGGCCCGTGGAGCGATCCTCGGCGGGTCCTTCCGTAGCGACCACGACACCGCCGCGGGCCGGATGCTGGTGGCCAGCGACCTGCCCCGGCACCGGCTGCTCAAGCAGCAGATCGCCCCGGCGTTGTCGGCCGCCGTGGTGGACCGCGTGGGGAACCAGGTACGGAGCCTGCTCGAGACGGCTGTCGGGCGTGCGGTGGCGGCCGGCGGTTGCGACTTCGCCACCGAGATCGCCACCGAGATTCCCGCCGGCGCGCTGATGGTGGTGTTCGGCATAGGGTACGGCGAGGCGTACCACCTCATCGGGCTGACTCGACGCATGGTGGGTTTTCGCGACGAGACATTCGTGGACACGGGGGGTGACCAGAAGCTACGGCTGGCCTGGACGCAGGCGGAGATCTTCGAGTTCTTCGCCGATCTGCTCGCGCAACGCCGTCACAAACCCGGCGACGACCTGATCACCCGACTACTCAAGGCGGAGGTCAACGGCCGGCGGATGTCCGAGGAGGACATCTTCTTCAATTGCATGAATGTCGCGGTGGGCGGCAACGAGACCTCCTCCTACACCGCCTGCCACGGCATCGAGGCGCTGATCTCCCGTCCCGACCAGTACGAGATGCTGCGCCGGCGGCCGGACGCCCTGAACGGCGCCATTGAGGAGATGCTGCGGTGGAGTTCGGTCAACGCGTACGTGCAGCGGGTGACGATGCGCGACGTGGAACGCGACGGGCACCTCATCCGGCGGGGCGACTCGGTGACCTTGTGGAACGTCTCGGCCAACCGTGACCCGGCTCAGTTCCGCGACGCCGACCGCTTCGACGTGACCCGCAGTCCCAACCGGCACCTGTCGTACGGCGCCGGCATCCACCGCTGCGTCGGCGCCCCGGCCGCGCAACGGGAGCTGTCCCTGCTGTTCAGAGCGCTACTGGACGCGCCGGCTCCATTCCGGCTCGCCGGTGAGCCCCGGCGGCTGCGCTCGAACTTCATCCTCGGAACCACGTCGCTCCCGCTGACAGTGGGCTGATGGCGGCCGGGGACATGTCTCTCGCTCGGCCTACCCGGCCCGGCCGCCAGAACGCCCGCCCTGGAAGAAGGTCGCCGGCGCCTGTCAACCGGGTCGGTCCGACGCAACGGGCTCGTTGGTGGTGTCAGCCGCGCGGGCCAGGTTGCGGGTCTCCGCCACGGCGAGTGAGGCCAGATTGACCATCGTGAACGCGATCGCCAGGATGAACAGGGAGTTCTGCGTCCCGGTGACGATCAGGACTGCCGCGAGGGTGAAAGCCGACCCAGGGTCATTGCGTGTTCGGTGAATGACTGCATGAGCAGGGGTTATGCGGGGTGAGTGACCTCTGTGGAGGCGGTCGGGGCGGGTGAGATCGCCTAGGTGATCATGGGAGTTTCTCACGCTTCCAGACACTTCGAGGATCTCACCCGCGATGTCAGCATGCCCGATCCAGACACTGTCCGCAGTCACCACCCCCGCCGCCACGCCGGCCCGTCCGATAACCGTGAGTGAACGGGACGGGTTGCTGCAGGCGCTGGCGGCGGTGCCGGATCCGCGCAGCCCACGCGGCCTGCGCTACCCCCTCGCAGCGTTGTTGGCGGTCGCGGTGTGCGCGGTCATGACCGGCGCGGCGTCGTTCACCGCGATCAGTGATTGGCTGCACGATCTCGATGACATTGCCCGCGCCCGGCTCGGTTTTGTCCGTGGGGTGCCGGCCACGACCACGATGTGGCGGCTGCCGATCCGTCTGGATGCCGATCTGCTCGCCACGATCCTCGCGGGCTGGCTGCGCACCCGGACCTGGCCGGCCACACCCCGACGGCGGTACCGGCAGGTCATCGCCATCGACGGCAAAACGGTGCGGGGTGCCCGCCGCGCCGATGGCAGCCAGGTCCATCTGCCGTCCGCGTTGGATACCTGCACCGGTGTCGTCCTGGCCCAGGTCACTGTCAACGCGAAATCCAATGAGATTCCCGCGTTCGCACCGCTGCTGGACGCCGTCGAACGGGTGCTGGGCAGCCTGCAAGACCTGATCTTCGTCGCGGATGCACTGCATACGCAGGTCGGGCACACCAACGAGATCGCCCGGCGAGATGCTCACCTGCTGATCCCTGCGAAGGGAAACCAGCCGAGGTTGTTCGCCCAGCTCAAGGCGCTGCCGTGGGCGCAGGTCCCGATCGGGCACCAGACCCGCGAGACCGGCCACGGCCGCCGGGAGACCCGCACCGTCAAAGCTGTCACCGTCACCACTCCCGGCGGGATCGGTTTCCCGCACGCCGAACAGGCCATCCGGATCACCCGGACCCGCACCCGCACCGCCAGGTGGCAGGACCACCCGCGAGACCGCCTACCTGCCCATCACGCTGCCCGCCACCGACGCTCAACCAGCCGATCTGCAGGAGTGGATTCGCCGTGAGTGGCTCATCGAAAACCAGGTGCACTACGTCCGGGATGTAACGTTCCGTGAAGATTCACATCAGGCCCGGACCGGCCACGGACCCGCCGTCATGGCCACCCTGCGTAATACTGCGATCGGGTTCCACAGGTCCTGCGGGGAAACCAACATCGCCCGCGCCACCCGCCGGGCAAGCCACCGCCCACACGACCTCATCACCACTGTCACCAGCGGCAACCCCAGAACGCAATGACCCTGAAGCCGACCGGCCACAATGCGGTGGTTCCCAGGTCAACGCCACCACCATCGCCGTACCGCATGAGACCCAGCAGACCCGACATCCGTCGATCACCCAAACGCCTCTGGCCGGAAAGAGACCTCCACCCCAAAAGGTCTAGTAGGCAAATAGTGCCGAAGGTAGTGGCCGCATTGATGCGCGGTTCATCTGGGCAACTCGCTGCGAGATTGAACAAATCGGCTTCGGCTCGTGTCGAAAAGCCTGGTGTGGAAATCCATAGGCCAGGTCGCTGTGGCATGATCGATCTCGCCGTACTGATCCAGATAGTCCACATCGGCGGGGCGGAGCCGCACGAGAAGTTCCTGAGGGACGATAGACGGAAACAGCAAATCCGTAAAGTGCAATGCGTAATACACTTCACGGCAAAGGTCGTACTTTTCGACCAACGAGCCCAGAAGCGCCACGTCAGGCCGCGAATCCCGATTGGCCAAGATCACCCCTACATCCAGGAACCGCATCAAGTGAAGGTCCTTGTTGGCCTCGATCGAGGTCAGGGCTATCGCCTCGCGATACAGATGAACTGCCACGTCGATCAAGAAGTGCTCGCGAGACGCCACGCGAGCCGATATGCCGTACCCGTGAACGGTTTCCGCCCCAGCGAACCAGTCCTCCATGGGAAGGTTCTTACCGGTAACCGGCTCGAGCAGTCCGAAACGGAGATCGACGCGATAATGATGGATGTAGTCATTGGCGGCCGGGCGAATGAACGCGGGAAGCGATGATGCATTCAGCCGCCAGAACACCTCAGTTCGGCGGGCAAGAGGCTTCACGGTGCGCGCATCCGCCGCCGGCGTGCCCTGCGCATAGCCCATCTCCGAGAGAAGTGCCGTCGCCCGCACTCGATCGGACTCATGAATGAGTAGATCGAGATCGTTGAACTCTCTGAGCGCAGCTTCCGGGTAGATGGAGTAGGCAAGATAACCGCCCTTGCGGACCAGCACATCCAGGCCCTGAGTAGTCATCTTCTTCGTGATGCCGGCAATCTCCTGCGCCCACAGCCAGGTACGTTCGCGATTATAGAGGTAGTACGTCTCGAGAAGCGTCGTAACGTGCAACGGCGCGTTCAAAGATCGAGCGAATGAACCTAAGATCGGACTCACCCGATGGTAAGCAGCCAGGTAGAGCAGGCGTCCCCACTGATCCCCCGAGAGCTCTGGCGGCTCACTCGCCTTGGAGCCGGGTTGAAGCAGACGCCTGCACAGGTCGATGAGCAATCTACCCTCGTTTGACACAGTCATCATCTTTCCAATGGTCGAAGTATCGTCCGGTCCGAGTGGATTCCGCGATCCCGTGTCAAGCGCCAGAACAAGGAGGTTCGTCGTCGTCCCACGGTCAATTACTCAATGACGGACGGTTCCAGGTCCAACATCGGACCGCACAGCACGCCACTGGGATTGTCCGCGCCTAGAAAGACGGTCTGAGCCATCATCCGGAAACCCGACATCTCCTCCCGCAGGGTCTCGATCGATTCCTCGGGGTGAACCGAATCGATGATCGCGTTGGGTCCGAACGCATTGAACTGATGTGAGGTTCCGCGCGGGATCTGCAGGTCCGCCCAGGTGTTGGGCGGGATCACCGCGTTGTAGCGGGTCACTTTGCCGTCGCCATTGATGTCAGGGAGATCGTCGACGAAGGATTCGATCGCGATCGGAGCACTGCCGGCCGGTCCGTCCAGGATTCTGAGCGGGGACAGGCTCGAAACCTGAATGTGCGTCTCGTTCCCCGTCATCATGCGCACGAACCGGAGTCCGGTGTGAAAGTGCATGCGCGAGCACATGCCACGCGATGTCACATCGTAGAAGTCCATCAGGTATCTGTCGGCGAAGAACCCCGTGAAGGGAGACTCGAGCATGTAGACGTCTCCCTCCTCGAAGGTTTGCGCGCGGATGATTCCCTCGCGGTCGGGAACGGTCGCGGTGCCGGAGGCGTGAGCGGCGCGGACCAGGTTTCCGAGCGCGTCAACGATGGTCTGCGCCGTGTGCGAGTCGAAGGCCGTCACCGGGGTGAGCCGGCATACCCCTTGGTCGGCAAACTCGGTGAAAGCATGCACCTCATTCGTCGAGTCAGGGTCAGACTTGAGTCGGTCGGTCATGCCAATCTCCGCTCCCATGAAGCGATTGACGAGGGGCGGGGGCGGCAAGACTCCTCAACAGCGGCCCCGCGAACGCGTTCGCGGCAACCCGCGAACCTGAGAAAACCGAGCGTGCGACGTGAGATCCAAAAGGCAGCAAAGGCCAGGCGTCGATACCGCTGCTCAGCCGAATCGCATGATCACACCGAGCGAACCTTGCGCGTCCGCCAAATGGTCAACGCAGCAAGTATCCATGGCGATCCTTTCCCCCGTGATGGACAAGGATCCCTTAGGACCCCCGCGCGCTGCTCCTCCGAATGAACTCGTTTACGATCTAGCAGTCGGCGCGGCTGTCTTTTATGGATCTACGACATGGATCGCCGTGGATCTCCGCTAAGAACCATAGTCCCGCTTTATGCCGTACGCAAGAAGATCACGACCCAGAGTGTGAGCAGGGTCAGGATCATGGCCGGGATGGGGCCAAGCAGCAGGATTCTGGTGTGGTCGGCGGCGAGGTGTTCGATGGTGCGTTTGATTTGAGTGGAGCCCGCGAGGCGGATCAGGCCGATGGCGAGGCTGCGGGACAGGGCCATGGCATGGGCGGTCTCGCCGAGGTAGAAGTTACAGTAATGCCGTCGCAGGGCGGTGCTACACCTCGGTCCGGCTGGGTCGCCGACCTGGCGATAGGCACCCTGCGCTACGCCGGACCCTTGACGGCCGCGCTGACGGCATCGGAGGGTTCCGCCAGCCGGTGGCGGACGAAATGGTCAACCGGCCGGCGCGCGGACCAGGGACACGATCCGTTGGCCCGCATCGGCCGCCTCCTCCGGCGTGACGTCGCTGAAACGCAGGCGGACGCACTCAGCTTCGCGTTTCAACTTCTGACGGGTGATCAGTCGCTTTGTCGAGCGGCTGGCAGCGAGCGGCCACCTGCTCACTCTCTGAGGAAGAGGCGAATCTTCTCGGGGAGGACCAAGTGGCCGTTGTTCGTAGTGGTGCAGGTCGGTGTGGCTGACTAGGGCAACTTCGCCGGTTCCGGGGCGAGGTGTTCGACTGTCTCGACCGGCTGCCGGACGCGTTTTTCCATCTGATCGATGGGATCTGCGCGCCGGTCACGGTTGCCGGGGTCGCCTGTCTGAGACCCTGGTAAATTAGGTTTTCAGGTGTGTTGGTGGTGGGCGAGGCGGCGGGTCATGATGATGATCATGACCCATTGGACCATCGCGGCGTGACGTACGAATAGCCGTTCGTAGTCGCGGACGGTACGCCGGCACCGGTTGATCCAGGAGAACGTCGTCCGTTGGCGGCGTCCTCATCGAGCCTGCGCCTACGCCCCGGCGATGGCCTTGATCTCCGGCAGCGTTCGTCGCTCGGTGAACCCGTCACGTTGGTGCACTCGTGGGACGTGGGGGCCGCAGCCGCCCGAGCACTTCACCCGCCGGAGCCAACGCGTCACCAAGTCAAAACCCAGTCGGTGGTCGTCCCGGTTGCCGGAGTCCGGCCGTGACCAGAGTGGACGCGGTCTCGCCGTACCCAGGCTCTGGCGTATCCGGCGTCGTGCCGGGCGATGGATTCGGCCGTGGGTGAACTGACGATCCGGTCGTCGTCAGGAGCAGGGATGGACATCAGGGAAGGACATCTCGCCCGGTCGCGGCACATGGGCACGTCCGGGGAGGTGGCAGCGAGATGGGTCAGGAACACGACCCATGCCGAGATCAGGATCAGACCGATGACCCTGGAGGTGTCCAGCCCGCGCCGCTACTCGTCTTTGTCGTCGGTCATGTCCGAGACCGTAGGTAATGCCGGTGAGGCGCCGCAGTGACCGCGTTCGCCGGATCATCCCGGTCCAGCCGCTGGTCGCATCGGACCTGAGGTCGTTTCGAGGCTGACATCACAGCCAGAACCCACCCGCACGGCCACGACGTCGCCTCGCTGCGGGCATCTGAATCGGAGCACTTGCGGTGAGCCGCCCATTCTCCCGGCGGCCGGCCGTCGGCAGACCTCGCTAGTGTTCCGTGTCTAAGTTCTTTTGACGGTTGGCTTTGGTGAGGATCTGGTCGGCGGTCTTGGTCCAGCGGAAGGGTTCGCAGCGCTGGTTGTAGCCGTCG
>NZ_JBEZXZ010000141.1:0-23622 GCF_040638275.1 Actinoplanes sp. NPDC026623
CCGACATCCAGCATCCGTCCGGCGGCTCGTCCCGCCATTGCGAGCGTCCGTCCTGGGTGACCCGGATCCGGACCCGGCGGGGGGGGGGGGGGGGCGCCGGGGGGGGCGGGGGCCCGGGGGGGGGGGCCCCCCCCCGCCGGCGGCCGGGCCTCGTTACTTGACGGTTGCCAGGATGCTGTTGGTCTGGGTCTCGGCATCGGCGAGGAGCTTGTCGATGTCCGCGTTCTTGTCCGTCAGCACCTTCTGCATCGCGACGTCGAGGGCCGCGTAGATCTGCTGCGCGTTCGGCGGCTCGAGCTTGACCGGGATGCCGGCCATCGCCGACACGAACGGCGCGTAATTCTCCTGCGGCACGTTGGCGTACTTCTTGTCGGCCGCGGCCTGCGTCTCCGCCGCCGCTCCGGTGAAGATCGCGGGCTCGGGCAGGCCGACGGGCTGGTCGGTCGAGCTGGCCCACTTGTTCTCTGCCTCGTAGCGGTCCGCCGAGGTGAACCAGAAGGTCAGCCACTTGAGGCCGGCGTTGATCTTCTCGGGGCTCAGGCCCGCCTTGAACATGTAGCCCTCACCGCCGCCCAGCGTGCCCTTGCCGTCCGGGATCTGTCCGAGGCCGTAGGTCTCGTACTTTCCCTTGTACTGGTTGACGATGGTCGGGATGTTGTCGGCGGTGGCGAGGTACATGCCGAGCTTGCCGGAGCCCATCTGTTGCAGCAGGTCGGCCCACTCGAGGAGCTGCTTCTGGCCCATCGAGTTGTCGGTCCAGCGCATGTCCTTGAGCTGCTGCAGCACCTGCTTGCCCTGCGGGCTGTTGAAGGCCGCCTTCCAGGTGCCGCCGTTGTTGACGGCCACGTCGCCACCGATGGAGTAGAGCTCGGTGGTGAAGTGCCAGCCGCCGGTGTTGCTCTTGCTGTAGTCGCCGTAGCCGACGGTGCCGTCGCCCAGGCCGGCGATCTTCTTGGCGGCGGTGCGCAGGTCGGCCCAGGTCTTCGGCGGGTTGTTCGGGTCCAGGCCGGCCTTGGTGAACAGGGCCCGGTTGTAGAGCAGCCCCATCGAGTAGTTCTTGTACGGCAGGCCGAACGTCGCGCCCTTGTCGTCCTGGAAGACCCGCAGGACCTCGGGCTTGAGCTGCGAGGTGATCGGGTAGTCCTTGAGGTACTTGCTGATGTCCGACACCTGGTGCTTGGCGATCAGGCTGGCCGGGTCGGTGAAGTAGACGTAGAAGACGTCCTCGAGCTGGCCGCCGGCGAGCTTCGCCGGGAAGGTCTGCGGGTCCATCTTGCCCTCGCGGGCGTCGATCTTGATGTTCGGGTTCGCCTTCTCGAACTCGGCGACGTTGGCGAGGAAGCGGTCGTGCGTCGCCTTCTCGGTGGCGGGCGGAAGGCCGTTGATCACCAGCGTGACCTTGCCGTCCTTCGATGCCGTCGAGTCGTCGCCGCTGTCGCCGCACGCGGCGGCGGACATCGCGACTCCGGCGACGAGCAGGAGCCCGAGGGCACTGCGCAGCCTGGATTTGAACATGGGGGATTACGCCCTTCCTGGGTGGGTGCGCGCCTATGGGTAAGTCCAAATTGTGACGTGGGTCTCGTTGCGTTGTTTCGTGGCAGTGACGATACAAAGTCAAACGGTGTCCCGCAAGAAGTGAACCAACAATAGAAAAAACTCGACGGCCAGGATCGGCGGGCGCAAAGAAAGGGCGGGCCCGGAGGCCCGCCCTGGTGATGACGATGAATGTCCTGCTCAGCCGCCTGTCACGAGGCGGTGGCCGCGCGATGCGGCACCGGGGCGGTGGATCCGCGCACCACCAGCTCCGGCTCGAACAGCAGCTCGTCGGCGGTCGCCGCGGCGCCCTCGATCTGGTTCACCAGCACGTCGACCGCGGCCTGCCCCATCAGCTCTATCGGCTGCCGGACGGTGGTCAGCGGCGGGTCGGTGCAGGTCATGAGGGCGCTGTCGTCGTAGCCGACGACTGACACGTCGCGCGGCACCTCGAGGCCCAGGCGGCGGGCCGCCCGGATCGAGCCGAGGGCCAGCACGTCGCTGGCGCAGATCATCGCGGTGATGCCGCGCTGGATCAGCCGGGTGGCGGCCAGCCGGGCGCTCTCCATCGAGAAGTTGGTGCGCTCGACGGGCCACTGCGACTCCGGGCCGTCCCAGCCCGCGACGCGCTTGACCGCCGCCAGCTTGCGGCGCGACGGCACGTGGTCCTCCGGGCCCATCACCATGCCGATCTTCTCGTGCCCGAGCGAGCGCAGGTGGCCGTAGGCCTGCTCGACGGCGACGGCGTCGTCGGTCGAGATGTGCGGGAAGCCGAGGTCGTCGACGCCGCCGTTGACCATCACGACCGGCATCCGCCGGTCGAGCAGTTGCCGGTAGTGCCCGTGCTCGGCGTCGGCGAGGGCGTAGGAGCCGCCGGCGAAGACCACGCCGGACACCTGGTGGTCCAGGAGCATCTCGATGTAGTCGCGCTCGGGCACGCCGCCGATGGTGCGGGCGCAGAGCGCGGGCGTGAAACCGCGCTGGGCCAGCGACGCGGTCACCACCTCGGCCAGCGCCGGGAAGATCGGGTTCTGCAGCTCGGGCAGCACCAGGCCGACCAGCCGGCCGCGCTCGCCGCGCAGCTTCGTGGGTCTCTCGTAGCCCAGCACGTCGAGGGCCGTCAGCACGGACGCGCGGGTCGCCTCGGAGACGCCGCTGCGGCCGTTGAGCACCCGGCTGACGGTGGCCTCGCTGACGCCCGCCTTCTTCGCCACCTCGGCGAGACGTTTGGTCACGGCGGAATCCTACGTCAACTCACTGCAAGAGTTGTACAGGCCTTTGCAGCGCCAGACGAATCTTTGACCGGTCTTGCGAATACCGTCGGATCGCCGGCGAAAGGGGCGCGCGCCGCCGCGGCCCCCGTGGAAAAAGGGTCAATCATCCGGAATCACCGCGAATAGCCGCTGTCGGGTGCGAATCTTGGTATATCGGGACGACAGCTATGGGCGGAGCACGATGACCGAGTGGGAATCCGGGGACGGCAATCAGCGGCGGGATGACGGCGGCCATTACGACGAGAGCCCGCACAATTCGGTGCATCGGCTGGCCGACGTCAGCAGCGACATGGCGACGGCCACGCAGTCCGCGGTGCGCGCCGCGCAGACCGCGGTCGCGGTGATCCAGCGGCTGGAGGCCAGCAGCACCGAGATCGGCAAGGTCGTCGAACTCATCGCGACGATCGCGAAGCAGACCAACCTGCTCGCGCTCAACGCCACCATCGAGGCGGCCCGGGCCGGCGAGGCGGGCCGCGGCTTCGCGGTCGTCGCCAGCGAGGTCAAGGACCTGGCGAACGAGACCGCGACGGCGACCAACGAGATCGGCGGTCAGGTGGGCGGCATCCGCAGCGACACACAGAACGCCGTCTCGGCCATCGAGGAGATGCAGGGCCTGATCGAGGAGCTGGACCGCTGCCAGCGGGTGATCAGTGGGATCGTGATCGAGCAGCAGGCCGGCTAGTGCGCCCCCACGGCTTGTAGGTGGAGAGCACGGTGGCGAAGATCAGCAGGCTGCTGGAGACCGCCGGCGCCACCACCATGTTGATCCGGTCGCGCCGCGGCAGCGCGCCGGCGAGGTCCCCGGCCTCGGTCAGCCCGGGGTAGAGCAGGAAGATCACCAGGCCCAGCATCACGGTGGTGAGCAGCAGCTTGACCAGCACCCACCAGTGCCGGAACAGACGCCAGGGGGTGAAGACCGCGTTGCACACCCCGATCAGCCAGACCAGCACGCTCAGCGGGGTGAAGAGCAGCCGGCCGATCATGCTCTGCGCCGGGTAGACGACCTCGGGATCCGCGCCGGCCAGCCCGGAGACGCCGAACGTCAGCAGCACCAGGTCGACGCCGAGCCAGCCGACCGCGGTGATCACGTGCACGGTGAGTACGAGTCTGCGCCAGCGCGGTGGAAGGACCATGCCGCCGAGCCTGTCAAGCCCGGCGGCCCCGGTCATGCCCTCGTCGACGCAGCCCGCCGTACGCAGGGCGACGTAGCCCGGCCGCGGATCCGCCACTACCGGTCGCGCCGGGTTGCGGGTGGGGGACAATGGCAGCCATGGCCCGACGATCACCCCGGCGCACCGCGGCGCCGGCCGCCTTCGACGACGCCAGGCCCTGCCCCTGCGGGTTCGGCCTGCCGTACGGCGAATGCTGCGGCCCGGCGCACCGCGGCAAGGCGCCGGCCGCCGCCGAGGCGCTGATGCGCTCCCGGTACGCGGCCTTCGTGCTCGCCGACGCGGCGTACGTGCTCAGTTCCTGGCATCCATCGACCCGGCCGGCCGACTTCGAGCCCGACCCGGGCCTGCGCTGGACCGGCCTCGACGTGCTGGAGTCGACGGGCGGCGGGCTCTTCGACGCGGAGGGCGTCGTGGAGTTCCGGGCGCATTACCGCGACGGCGGCCGTCCCGGTGAGATGCGCGAGCGCAGCCGATTCGTGCGGCAGGACGGTCAGTGGGTGTACTGGGGTCCGATCCTTACTGACGGCTCGCTCGCCAACATCTGACGAGTGTGATCTCCTTCAGGTTGATCATCTGAGGAGGGTAGGAAAGTGTCGTCGAACCAGCGGCCCCTGGAGGCCGGAATCGTCCGGGACTTCAAGGTCAATCTGTCCTACGGGCGGTACCTGCATCTCGACGAGATCCTGACGGCGCAGCATCCCGTCAGCGTCCCCGAGCACCACGACGAGCTGCTCTTCATCCTGCAGCACCAGACCTCGGAGCTCTGGCTCAAGCTGATCCTGCACGAGCTGCGCGCCGTGCAGCGGCAACTGGCCGCGGACGACCTGCGGCCGGCGCTCAAGGGCCTCGCCCGGGTCAAGCACATCCAGCGCTGCCTCACCGAGCAGTGGTCGGTGCTGGCCACGCTCACCCCGTCGGAGTACGCCGAGTTCCGCAGCTTCCTCGGCACATCCTCGGGCTTCCAGTCCTACCAGTACCGCGCGGTCGAGTTCATGCTCGGCAACAAGGACAAGCGGATGCTGGGGCTCTTCGACAACGACGCCGGCGCCAAGGAGCTGCTCGTCTCCGCGCTGGAGGCGCCGAGCGTCTACGACGAGTTCCTGCGCTACCTGGCCCGGGCCGGGCACCGGGTGCCGGCCGAGCTGCTGCAGCGCGACGTGACCATGCCCTACCGCTACAACCCCGACCTGGTGCCGGTGTTCGTGAAGATCTACGAGAACGCGGACGCGAACTGGGAGGCGTACGAGGCCTGCGAGGAGCTCGTCGACCTCGAGGAGAACTTCCAGCTCTGGCGCTTCCGGCACCTCAAGACCGTGGAGCGGACCATCGGCTTCAAGCGCGGCACCGGCGGCTCCAGCGGCGTCGACTTCCTGCGCAAGGCACTCGACCTGACCTTCTTCCCGGAGCTGTACGCGGTCCGGACCGAGATCGGAGTGGCAGTGGGCACCGCATGACCGACGAGCTGCTGAGCCGCGCCGAGGCGCTGGACGCCGCCGATCCGCTCGCGCACCTGCGCGACCGCTTCATCACCCCGGACGGCTTCGACGTCATCTCCTACCTGGACGGCAACTCGCTCGGCCGCCCGCTGCGGGCCACCGCGCAACTGCTTGACGAGTTCGTCCGCGAGCAGTGGGCCGGCCGGCTCATCCGCGGCTGGACCGAGGGCTGGATGCAGTGGCCGCTGCTGCTCGGCGACCGGCTCGGCGCGGTCGCGCTGGGCGCCGCCCCCGGCCAGGTGGTGGTCGCCGACTCCACCACGGTGCTGCTCTACAAGATGTCCCGGGCGGCCGTCGACGCCCGGCCCGGCCGCGGCAAGATCGTGCTGGACACCGACAACTTCCCGACCGACCGGTACGTGCTGGAGGGCATCGCCGCCGAGCGTGGCCTGTCCCTGGTGTGGATCGAGACGGACCCGGCCACCGGCATCACCGCGGAGCAGGTCGCCGAGGTGGTGGACGAGGACACGGCGCTGGTGCTGTTCAGCCACGTCGCGTACCGGTCGGGGTGGCTGGCGCCCGCGATGGAGATCAACCGGATCGCCCACGCGGCCGGGGCGCTGACGCTCTGGGACCTGAGCCACTCGGTCGGCTCGGTCGACCTGCACCTCGACGCGTGGGGTGCCGACCTGGCCGTCGGCTGCACCTACAAATACCTCAACGGCGGCCCGGGCGCGCCCGCGTTCGCCTACCTGCGGCGCGAGCTGCAGGGCGAGCTGCGCCAGCCGATCCAGGGCTGGATGGGGCACCGGGCGTCGTTCGAGATGGGACCCGGCCACGAGCCGGCCGCGGGGGTGCGTGCGCTGCTCAGCGGCACCCCGCCGATCCTGGCGATGGTCCCGCTGCACGCCAACCTCGACATGCTGGCCGAGGCCGGCATCGAGGCGGTCCGGGCCAAGTCGGTGCTGCTCACCGCGTACGCGCTGGACCTGGCCGACCGGTGGCTGGTGCCGCTCGGCGTCGAGGTGGCCAGTCCGCGCGACGCCGCGCGGCGCGGCGGGCACGTGACGCTGGCGCATCCCGGCTTCGAGCGGCTGCTGGGGACCCTCTGGGACAACGGCGTGCTGCCCGACTACCGCAACCCGAACGGCATCCGGATCGGCCCGGCGCCGCTGAGCACCGGCTTCGTGGAGGTGCACCGCGGCCTCTCGCTGATCCGGGAGCTTCTCGAGAAGCAGCGGTGAGCAATTTTCAACCTGGCCTCGGGCCAGAGGTCTCCGAGCCGTTGACCACCGCCGGGAGTCGCGGCCCCCGCCACGTCGAAAAAGGCTCGGTGACCGGGACCTGGCTGGTCGCCGACACGATCTGGTGGGGCGCGCGCACGCACGCCGGGTCCGCGCTGCGCCTCGGGCCCGGGCCCCGGGAGGTCCGGCCGGTCGCCGAGATCCCGGACGGCGCGGCGCGGCGCACGCTGCCCGGCGCGGTGCTGCCCGGCCTCTGCGACGCGCACGTGCACTCCGCGCTCGTCGACCTGGCGACGCTGCCCGCCGGCGGGATCTCGTACGTCTGGGACCTGGGCGGCGTGCCGGAGCGGGTCGCGGCGCTGGCCGCCCGGGGAGCACCCGGGATGCGGTACGCCGGACCGTTTCTGATCGCTCCCGGCGGCTATCCCAGCGACCGCTCGTGGGCGCCGGCCGGCAGCTGCCGGGAGGTGCGCTCCGCGGACGACGCGGCCGCCGCGGTGGGCGAGGCCCGGGCCGCGGGCGCGACGCTGATCAAGGTGACCGCGCACGCGGGCGGCCCGATGCTGCCGGCCGCGACGCTGGCCGCGGTCGTCTCCGCGGCCCGGGCCGCCGGACTTCCGGTGGTCGCGCACGCGGAGGGCCCGGGCACGGTCGCCGCGGCCTGCGAGGCCGGCGTGGAGGTGCTTGCGCACACGCCGTGGACCGAGGAGCTCGACGACGCCCTGCTGCGGGACGCCGCCGGCCGGATGACCTGGATCAGCACCCTGGACATCCACGGCTGGGGCACGCCGACGCCGGAGCAGGACACGGCGATCGGCAACCTGCGGCGCTTCCTGGAGCACGGCGGGAAGGTGCGCTACGGCACCGACCTGGGCAACGGGCCGCTGCCGCCCGCGGTCAACCCGCGGGAGCTGGGCGCGCTGCTGCGCGCGGGCCTGGACCCGCCCGCGATCCTCGCCGCGATGATCGAGCCGGACGCCGAGCCGACCTGGCTGCCGGGCGGCCTCGACCTGGATCCGGCGACCTTCGCGGCCTCGCTGGCGACGGCCCGGGTGCTGGGGCCGGAGGCCCGGCCCTAGACGCCCTGCAGGTTCACCGTCTCGCCGGTCGTCGCGCTGATCCGGGCCGTGTCCAGGACGTCCATGTTGCGGACCGAGTCCCACGGGTCGACCGGCAGCGGCGCCTCGCCGCGCACCGCGGCCGCGAACGCCGGGTAGTAGCTGTCCCAGCGGCCGCGCTCGCTGCGGACGGGCGCGCCGGTCGCGCCGCGGTAGAGCCGGCCCCAGGCGTGCTCCGGCTCGACGCCCCAGCGCTCGCCCAGGTCCGCGGGGGAGCGGCCCCCCTTCAGCGCGGCCTCCTGCCCGTCGATGCCGTCGACGATGTAGGTGCCCGTCGTGCCGCTGACCCGGAAGCGGGGGCCCGGTGCGGCCTGGCGCCAGCTGCCCCACAGGTGCGACTCGACGCCGCTCTCGTGGTGCAGGGCCACGAAGACGTCGTCGTCCAGGTCGCCGTCGCCGCGCATCTCCGCGTACACCCGGGTGACCGGTCCGAAGAGCAGGTGGGCCTGGTCGACCAGGTGGGCGCCGAAGTCGAGGAGCGTGCCGCCGCCGGCGGCGGGCGGCATGCGCTCCGGAGACCAGCGCTCGAAGCGGGACTCGAAGCGGCGGACCTCGCCCAGCGCGCCCTCGCCGATGAGCCGCCGCAGGGTCAGCAGGTCGGAGTCCCAGCGCCGGTTCTGGTAGACGCTGAGCAGCACGCCCGCCCCGGCGGCCTTGGTGGTCACCTCGCGGGCCGCCTCGGCGTCCAGCGCGAACGGCTTGTCGACCACCACGGCCAGGCCGAGATCGATCGCCTCGCGGGCCAGCGCGGCGTGCGTCGCGGCCGGCGTCGAGATCGTGACCGCCTGCACGCCCGCCGCGGCGAGATCCGCGAGCGAGTCGTACGCGGGGACGCCGGGGTGTCCCTTCGCCAGCTCCGCCCGGCGCTCCGGCGAGCGCGTCACCACACCCGCGAACTCGACACCGTCAGCGGACGCGAGCAGGGGCGCGTGGAAGATCCGCCCCCCGGAGCCGTACCCGACCAGACCGATCCGTGTTGCCGTCATGTTTCGGATCTTACGGCCCACGATCGTCTCCGAGGGGAGCGCCCGGTCCGGCGCAGCGCGGGACGGTGTCCGGGAACACATCAACGCCAATCGGTCGACGCTACCCGGCGTGCGGCCGGGCCGTCCCGTCCTTCCGGTCCTGATACCCGAAAGTGCGAGCCTGCGTGTCGGAAGGTTGACGGCCCGTCACCGTGACGCGCTCGCCGCGCGACGATCTGTGCCATGGAGCCCGCACAGCTGGACCGCACCCCCTTCGCGGACCTCGACTCGATGCCGCCGGAAATGCTCGCCATGCTGGTCGCGGCGCTCGAGGGGATGTCCCGGCATCCCGAGATCCGCCGCGTGCGCAACGTCGCGTGGCAGGCGCTGCGCCCGGCACCCGGGCAGCGCCTGCTCGACGCCGGCTGCGGCGCCGGCGACGTGTCCCGCGAACTGGCGGCCGCGGTGGCGCCCGGCGGCGAGGTGGTGGCGCTCGACTACTCGGCGGGGACCCTGGCCGCGGCCCGCAAGCGGCACGACGGCGGCGCCATCCGCTACGTCACCGGGGACGTCTCCGCCCTGGAGCTGCCGGACGACAGCTTCGACGGGGTGTGGTGCGAGCGGGTCCTGCAGCACGTCGACGACGCGGACGTGGCGATCGGCGAGCTGATCCGGGTGACCCGCCCCGGCGGCCGGGTCTGCCTGGTCGACACCGACTGGGCTTCGCTCGCCTTCGACGGCGTGGACGCCGGCCTGGCGCAGACGATCGTCGCGCACATGCACGGCCGGCTCACCCCGCGCCAGCTGGACATGGGCCGCACGCTGCGCCGCCGGCTGGTCGGCTACGGGCTGCACGACATCGCCGCGACCCCGGTCACCTGCTATTTCCCCGACCCCGCCTCGGCCGCCGTGGTCCTGCCGATGGTCAACCACCAGGTGCCGCAGGAGACCTGGGGCACCCCGGACGGCCTGCGGGAGCGCTGGTTCGACCAGGTCGACCGGGCCGGCGAGGACGGCGAGTTCCTGGCCGTGCTGACCATCTGGGTCGTCGCCGCGACCGTCTAGGTCACGCGGAAGTGCTGGCGCTTCCTGGCGTCGCGCACCACGAAGCCGAGCCGGGCCAGTTCGCCGCGCAGCTCCCGGGCGTCGTCGCCGTCGCCGCGGTCCAGCGCCACCTGCCGGGCCACGAAGACGGCCTCCGCCTCCGCCGGGATGCCCGGCAGGCCCGGCACCCAGCGCCGGTAGGCGTCCGCGTACGGGTCCCGCTCGGACCAGGCCGCGCCGAACAGCGAGGCCAGCCGCCCGGACGCCAGGTGGGACGGTTCCCGGGCCAGCTCGCGGCCGGTCCGCCCGAGCAGCACCAGCTGGTCGCGCTCGCGGTAGGCGACGGCCACGTCGGCCCGCGGCACCGTCCGGGTGCTGCCCGGCCGGGTCAGCGTCACCTCGGTGCGCGACATCCGTACGGTCAGCGACTCCCGGTCCGCCAGGAACGCCAGCGCCAGCCCGGCGAGCGTCCCGAGCAGCACGGCGCCGATCGTCGCCTCCGGCTCGGGCAGCCGGGACGCCAGCCGGAGCGGCCCGCGCATCGGCGCGAAGGGAAGGCGCAGTATCCAGTCCGGCAGCTGGTGCACGACCCAGCCCAGCCCGGCCCCGGCGGCGCTCAGCGCGGCCCACCCCGCCGCGCGGGCCCACACCGGCGTCGCCACGGTCGTCGTCTCGTCGATCACGTCACCGAGTCTTCGGCCCGCGCCGGGCACCCGGATACCGGCGGGGGTCGAGACCGCGTCGACCAAAGTCGACCCGGTGGCCGCCATCCGGCCACTGCGGGCGGCGGCCGGCGCGCAGTACCGTCCAGGCATGAGGCGCTGGCGGATCGAGGGGGCCCTGGCGGTCGTCGCGCTGGTCCTGGGCGCCTTCTTCCTCTCGACCACCCTCGACGAGGGCGGGGGCTGGCCCCTGGGGGTGGAGCTCGCCGCCGGCCTGGTCGCGGTGGCCGGCCTGGTCGCCTTCCGGCGCAGCCGGCCGGTGGCGCTGGCGCTCGCGCTCATCGCGCTCGGGCTCGTCTTCGGGCTGCCGATGGGTGCCACCCCGATCGCGCTCTTCGCCGTCGCTCTCTACCGGCCGGCCCGGGTCGCCGTCGGCGTCGCCGGGGTGCACGCCGCCTCGCTGGCGGGCGTCTACCTGCTCGCGCTCGGCCCGACCCGCACCTTCTGGGAGTCGGTGACGTTCCTGGTGCTGCTGCACGTCATCGTCGTCGCGACGGCGATGCTGGTCCGCTCGCACCGGCGGCTCGTGCACTCGCTCGCCGAGCGGGCCCGGCAGGCCGAACAGGGCCAGCAGCTGCGCCTCGACCAGGCCCGGCTGGGCGAGCGGGAGCGGATCGCCCGCGAGATGCACGACGTGCTCGCCCACCGGATCTCGCTGCTGGCCGTGCACGCCGGGGCCCTCGAGGTGCGCCGGGACGCGCCGGCGGGCGAGCGGGAGGCCGCCGGGGTGATCCGGCAGGGCGCTTACGAGGCCCTGGAGGACCTGCGGCAGGTCATCGGGATGCTGCGCGAGCCCGCCGACGACCGGCCGCAGCCGACCCTCGCGGACGTGCCGACGCTGATCGAGCAGTCCCGGGACGCCGGCGCGCTGGTGGAGCTCGAGCTGGCCGCCGCCGGGCCGGTGCCGGCGGGCGTCGGCCGGCACGCCTACCGGATCGTGCAGGAGGCGCTGACCAACGCCCGCAAGCACGCGCCGGGCGCGAGCGTGCGGGTGGCGGTCACCGGCCACGCCGAGCGGGGCCTGGTCGTTGAGGTCGGCAACGCGCTGGTGGCCGGCGGGCCCGCGCTGCCCGGCGCCGGCGCCGGGCTGGTCGGCATCGGCGAGCGGGTGCAGCTCGCCGGGGGCCGCCTCGAACACGGGCCCACGACGAGCGGCGAGTTCCGGCTGCGGGCCTGGCTGCCGTGGACGCCCTAGGCCCTGTTTCGCCTCGCCGCGACCCCCGTGCGAAACCGGACCTAGATCAGGATCTGCGCGGCACCCGGCGCGGCGAACCGGCCCGCGACGGCGCCGGGCACGCCGGTGGCGGCGTCGACCGGCAGCCAGGTCACCGTGCCGGAGCGCTGGTTGGCGACGTAGAGCCGCCGGCCCGACGGGTCGAGGGTCAGGTGGCGGGGCCAGTCGCCGCCGCAGGCCGGCGTCGCGACGGGCGCCAGGCGGGCGCCGCCGTCGCGGGTCGCGAAGACGCCGACGGTGTTGGTGCCGCGGTTGCTGACGTAGACGAAGCGGCCGTCGGACGAGACGACGATCTCGCCCGGGTGGTTGGTGACCGGGGTCGCGGGCCCGGCGGCGATCACCTGGCCGGGCTTGAGCACGCCGTCGGCCCAGGCGCAGACGGTCACCGTCGAGTCGAGCTCGTTCGCCACGTACGCGAAGCCGCCGCCGGGATGGAACGCCAGGTGCCGGGGCCCGCTGCCGGGCGCCAGCGCCGTACGCGCGACCTCGCCGAGCCGGCCCGCCTGGCTGTCGAAGGCGTAGATGAAGATCGTGTCCACGCCGAGGTCGACCACGAGCAGGTACGCGCCGGTGGGGTCGATGACGGCCTGGTGCGCGTGCGACCGGCGGCCGCCGATGCCCTGGCGGCGGGTGTCGCTGGCGGGCGAGACCGTCCCGTCGCCGTCGATCGGGTGGGTGACCACGGCGCCGCCGCCGTAGAGCGACACGAAGAGGAAGTTGCCGCCCGGGTGCACGGTGACGTGTGCCGGGCCGTCGCCGGTCGGCGTCGTGCTGAGCACCTCGAGCCCGGGGGTGAGCGCGCTGACCGTGCCGGCGTGCTGCTCGCTGATGGCGTAGAGGATGCTGCCCGCCGGGCTGGTCGCCAGCCACGACGCCTCGCTGAGCGCCACGGCGCCGCCCTCGGCCACCGGGGCGCCGGTCGCCGGGTCGAGGTGGCCGCCGATGATGCCCGGGCCGCCCGCCGAGGTGTATGTCCCGAGGCGGAAGGGCACCGGGTCGTCGGCGACGTCCGGCAGGGCGTTGACCGCGGCGCCGCCGGCCGCCACGACGAAGGCGGCAGCGCCGCCCGCCTTGAGAACTCCCCGGCGTGTGATCCTCACTCCGTCCCCGGTCCCTGCATGATTCACGGCCATCAATTTAGCGAGGCGAATAGATCTTGAGGATAGCGGGTTCGGAAAATCCGGACGATCCGGTACGGGTGC
The DNA here is from genome assembly GCF_040638275.1 of Actinoplanes sp. NPDC026623. Taxonomy (NCBI): domain Bacteria; kingdom Bacillati; phylum Actinomycetota; class Actinomycetes; order Micromonosporales; family Micromonosporaceae; genus Actinoplanes; species Actinoplanes sp. NPDC026623. The sequence goes on from NZ_JBEZXZ010000141.1 coordinate 12,945, forward strand.
TGCTCGTCGACGACGACGCCCTGGTCCGCGCCGGACTGACCATGATGCTCGGTGCGTTCGACGGCATCGAGGTGGCCGGGGCGGTCGCCGACGGCACCGAGGTCGCCGCCGCGATCAACAGCCACCGCCCGGACGTCGTGCTGATGGACATCCGGATGCCGGGCATGGACGGGCTGACCGCCACCGAGTCGCTGCGCGCCCGCCGGGATCCGCCCGAGGTGATCGTGCTGACCACATTCGACACCGACGCGCACGTGTTGCGGGCGATGCGCGCCGGCGCCAGCGGATTCCTGCTCAAGCACACGCCGCCGAACGAGATCGCCCGGGCCGTGCGGCGGGTCGCGGCGGGCGAGCCGATGCTGTCGCCGGAGGTGCTGCGCCGGATGATGAGCTTCGTCGCGACGACCGGCGCCGACCCGTCCCGGGACCGGGCCCGCGCGGCGCTGCGGCGGCTCAGCCCCGGCGAGCGCGAGGTCGCGTCGCTCGTGGCGCAGGGCCGCACCAATCAGGAGATCGGCACGGCCCTGCGGATGAGCACGGCGACGGTCAAGGCGTACGTGTCCCGGATCCTCACCAAGCTCGAGTCGACGAACCGGGTGCAGATCGCCCTGCTGGTGCACGACGCGCGCGAGGCCGCGTCGCTGGGCTCAGGTCAGCCATGAGTCGTCGGGCATCTCCCGCATAGCCGGCACCATCGCGTCGAGCAGCTTGTCCAGCGGGATGCTGGCGAAGCCGACCCGGACGTCGCTGGCCCCGTACGGCAGCCAGAACCGCCCCGCGTGCACGACCCCGCCGCAGGAGTAGACGACGTTCGGGACGTAGCCCTCGCGCTCGATCTCGTCCGGCTCCAGCAGCCCGTGCGGCAGGTCGGCGATGACGCGTTCCGGGTTGTCGAGGTCGAGCAGCATCGCGCCGATCGCGTACCGGCGCATCGGGCCCACGCCGTGGGTGAGCACCAGCCAGCCCGCGGTGGTCTCCACCGGGGACCCGCAGTTGCCCACCTGGATCAGGTCCCAGCCGCGGTGCGGCACCAGCAGCGGCACGGCGTCCTGCCAGCGGTTCTGCTCGTCGCGGGTGCTCAGCCCCAGCGTCTCGCCGTCGCTGCGGCACAGCGCCAGGTGCCGCCCGTTGACCGGCCGGGGGAACAGCGCCATGCCCTTGTTGCGGGCGGCCGTGCCGCGCAGCGCGGTCACCTCGAAGTGCCGCAGATCGCGGGTGTGGATCATCCGCCCGGCGATGTGCCGCCCGTCGTACGCGGTGTAGGTGGCGTAGTAGGCGATGCGCCCGTCGTCCTCCTCGACCTGCACGAAGCGCGCGTCCTCCATGCCGTTGCTCTCGGCCGGCGTGGCCGGCCACAGCACCCGCTCGTGCAGCGGGACGGTGGCCGGGAAGTTGACCGCGTAGTCGCTGGCCACGATGCGCCGGATCGCCTCCAGCGTCTCGTTGGTGGTGGGCCGGGCCAGCAACTCGGCGGGCAGGTGACCGAGGACCTCCTCGAACGCCTCGTCGTCATAGCGCTCGGGCAGCGAGGACAGCACGGTCGCGGTGAGCTCGTTGTCCAGGTCCTCCTCGGCCAGGCCGGCCGCGAGCAGGTCGCGCCGGTGCTTGGCGCCGACCCGCTGGCCGATCATCAGCGGGCCGTCGCGGTCCTCCAGCCTGATCGTGTCGTCCGGGCCGAGGACCGCGGAGCAGAAGCCGATCGAGGAGATGTGCCCCTCGCCGATCTGCCGGAGGCTGATCGCGGTCCGCAGCTCGCCCGGGGCCAGGTCGCTCTGGTCGGGGTGCGGGACCATCGACGGGTTGCACAGCGCGGCCGCCTCGACGGAGAACTCGTGGCTGAAGTAGGCGCCGATCAGCGCCCGGGCCGTCGGCGACAGCTCGACGTCCGGCGGCACCCGGTGCTGCACCAGGTCGTAGTGGTGCTGGAAGGTCGCGCAGATGTCGTGATGGCGCCCGGCGAAGCGCGCCAGCACGCCGTCGAGCAGCCGGGTGATCTCGTCCTCCTCCAGCTGCAGCACCCGCTCGATGATCGAGGAGGCGCGGCTCTGGCCGCTCTGGCTGTCCTGGGCGTCCTCGCCGGGAACGAAGAGCTTGATGACGACCCGGCGGCCGTCCGGCTGCATCGTCAGCGCGTGACGCATCGCGAGGGAGGTGGTCTGTACATCGCTCGGATCCATGATCGCGGTCATGCTGTGCCACCTTTCGCATGCCCTTCTGGCCCTTGCTTCGCTGCGGTGCAGTCGGTCATGCTGTGCCACCTTTCGCATGCCCTTCTGGCCCTTGCTTCGCTGCGGTGCAGTCGGTCATGCCAGTCCGCCTGACGGTCGGGTCGCGCTCCGGTTCGCCAGCGTTCGTGCGTGCTGCAGCGTGGAGACGAGCGCGAGGGTGGATTCGGCGCCTTGGTTCAGGTTAGGGCCATCCGGCTTCAGTCCGTCATATCCACCACCCGTCAGGGGGTCGTACATGACCGTGCCGGTGTCGTTGTCGCCGAGGAACCAGGCGATCGACATGAACAGCGGCGCGTCCCACCGCTCGTCCCCGGTCACCGCCGCCGCGGTCGCGCAGGCGTCGGCGGTGGCGGCGGCCTCGATCGGCTGCTGGTCGTGCCGGTGCTTCGGCACACCCGGCCGCCAGCCGCCGACGGGGACGGTGGAGAGGTGGCCCTGATGTTCCTGCATCTGGCACAGCCAGGCGAGCATCCGCAGCCCGTCGGCGAGCAGCGGCTCGTCGCCCAGCAGGTCACCCGCCTGGATCAGCACCTCGGCCGGCGCCGGGTTCGCGTAGGTCAGCTCGCGCTCCGGCCAGACCCAGTCCGGGTCGGTGCCGGGCATGCCGATGACCGTGGCCGCGTCGCCGAGCAGGGAGGCCGCGATGCCGGACCGCGGGTCGGCCCGCAGCACCTCCGCCGCGCCGAGCCCGGCGAAGGCCATCGCCCTCGGCCACGGCGAGCGCTGCCGGGCCGCGATGGCGAACGCCTCGTGGGCCTCGGCCCGGATCCAGGGGACCGGGAAGCGGGCCGCGGCCGTGCCGAGCCCCCACAACGCCCGGCCCCACCAGTCGCCGAGGCTCGGCTCGTCGTGCCAGACCCGGTCGTAGCCGAAGCGGTTGCGGCAGCTGCCGTCCGGGGCGAGCGCGTGGCTGACGAACGTCAGGTACCGCTCGGCGAGCCGGACCACCTGCGCGGTGGGCTGCGGCTCGCGGGCGGCGACGAGCAGGCCCCGGGCCACGTCGTCCACGCAGTAGCCGTGCTCGCGCCGGGGCGTCGAGTTGCGGGCGTGCTCGAGCAGGCCGGTGTCGTCGGAGAGCCGGGCGATCTGCGACCAGTTGGGCTCGGGCGCGTCGATGAGGCGAATGGGCGGCGGTACCAGCCGCAACGAGATGCTCACGCGGGCACGGAGGTCGTGACGGGCATGCGGTCCGGCACCAGCCGCGCCACCAGCGCCTGGTAGCGCGCGGCGACCGCCGGCCAGCGCAGCGTCGGCCCGCCGGTGAGCCCGGCCAGCTGGTTCGGCGAGTCCCGCAGCGCGAGCACGTGCCGGATCGCGGCGGCCATCGCCTCCGGGTCCTGATGCGGCACCAGCAGGCCGGGGCCGTCGGCGAGCAGCTCGACGGCGTGAGGGAACTCCGTCGCGACCACCGGCACGCCCGCGCCGACCGCCTCGATGAGCACGCCGGAGGTGACCTGCTCGGTGGAGTCGTACGGCAGCACCACCGCGTCGGCCGAGCGGATCAGCCGGCTCAGCGCCGCCTGGTCGTGGTAGACGTCGTCCCACCGGACCTGGTCGGCGACGCCGAGTTCCTTCGCGAGCGACCGCAGCGACTCCCGGTAGACGTCGCCGTGCTGCTCGAGCACCTTCGGATGGGTCCGGCCGGCGACGGTGTACGCCGGCAGCGGGTCGAGGTCGCCGAGCAGGGCCAGCGCGCGCAGCGCCCACTCGACGCCCTTGCCCGGCCCGAGCAGCCCCCAGGTGAGCAGGTGCGGGATGTCGCGCGCCGCGCGCGGCGCGCTGGAGTGGCTGCCCGCGCCGTGCGGGATGACCGTGATCTTGTCGGGGTCGACCCGGTAGCCGGTGGTCAGCCGCCGGCGTGCGGTGTCGGTCATGGTGACGACCGCGTCGGCCGCCGCGACGATCCGCTCGAGCACCGTGCGCTGCAGCGGCGACGGGGTGCTCAGCACCGTGTGCAGCACGACGATCGTCGGCACCTTGAGGGCGCGCAGCAGGGGCAGCACCTCGTCGCCGGCGTCGCCGGGGTAGATGCCGTACTCGTGCTGCAGCACCGCCACGTCGAAGCGGTTCAGCGCTTTGGCCGCCGCCGCCCAGCCGCCGGGCGCGTCCGTGTGCCAGGTGTGCACCACCCGGGGCGCCGTCCGGTCGACCTCCAGCCCACCCCCGGTCGCGTCGGCCGAGAGCAGCCGGACCACACCGCTGCCGGGTCTCCCACCCGTCAGGTGGCTTGCGAGCGCCGCATTGAACGTCGCCAAACCGCATTGCGTGGGGGGATAGGTGCTCAAGAAGCCGTAGGTGGCGGGCATGAAAAGGCCTTTCTGATCAGGCGGCTGCCTCCCCGCAGCACGAACCGGCGCGCGCGGGCATGGAGCACGGGCGAACGCCTCAGCTATTCAGCGGCGACTAAGAAATATGCCGCAATTCGGTAATAGGACATTAACAAGACCGGCCAATTCAGCTGACCAATTCTCGGTAAATCCGCAGGTAGTCGTCGACCATGCGGTCGGCGCCGAACCGCGACCGGGCGCGGGCCCGGCACGCCGCCCGGTCCAGCCGGTCGATGCCCGCGACGGCCGCGACCGCCTGGTCCACGTCGTCCACCAGGCGGCCGGTGAGGCCCTCGTCGACCACCTCGGGCATCGAGCCCTTCCGGTACGCGACCACGGGCGTCCCGCAGATCATCGACTCGACGACCGACAGCCCGAACGGCTCGGCGAACAGGATCGGGTGCAGCAGGGCCGCGCTGCCGCCGAGGATCCGCGCCCGGTCCGCTGGCCCGACCGAGCCCAGGTAGGCCACCCGCTCGCCGTCGATGTGCGGCTCGACCTGCTCGGCGAAGTAGCGCCGGTCCTGCACGATGCCGCAGAGGGTCAGCCGCCGGCCGGCCCGGCGGGCGATCTCGATGGCGGTGTGGGTGCCCTTGTCCGGGTGGATGCGTCCGAAGCAGACCAGGTCCTCGCCGCCGTCCGGGCCGAAAGGCAGCCCGTCGAGGTCGACGCCGTGGTAGACGGTGCCGGCGTAGTCGAGGTCCGCGCAGCGGTCCGCGTCGGAGATCGAGACGTAGTGCGACCGGGCCCGCCGGTACGCCGGCAGGATGTTCTGCCCCGAGAAGCCATGCACGGTGGTGAGCATCGGCGCCCGGCAGTGCGCGGAGAACGCCAGCGGCAGCCAGTCGAGGTGGTTGTGCACGAGGTCGAACTCGCCGGAGCGCTCCAGCGCGTACGCGATGTGCAGGGCCTCCCACACCCGGCCGTCGAGCTCGGGGGTCTCCTCGTACCCGCTCGGGCAGACGCCGTCGAGGGCGGCCTTGGTGACCGAGTCGAGCGTCGCGAACAGCGTCACGTCGACGCCGCGGGCGGTCAGCCCCTCGGCGAGCAGGCTGGTGATCAACTCCCAGGGTCCGTAGTGAAGCGGCGGCGTCCGCCACGCGACCGGTCCGAGCAGGGCGACCTTCATGGGGCCCAGTATGAAGTGGATCAGGTGTTCCGGCCGGGGTTCCCATGTTAAAGAGGAATATGGAGAACCCCTGGTGGCACAGCGCAGTCGTCTATCAGATCTATCCCCGCAGCTTCGCCGACGCCGACGGTGACGGCATCGGCGACCTGCGCGGCATCATCGGCCACCTGGACCACATCGCGGGTCTCGGCGTCGACGTGATCTGGCTGTCGCCCGTCTATCCGTCCCCGCAGGACGACAACGGCTACGACGTCAGCGACTATCAGGACATCGATCCGGTCTTCGGAAACCTCGCGGACTTCGACGAGTTGCTCGCCGGCGTGCACGAGCGCGGCATGAAGCTGGTCATGGACCTGGTCGTCAACCACAGCTCGGACGAGCACCGGTGGTTCGAACAGAGCCGCGCCGGCCGGGACAGCGCCAAGCGGGACTGGTACTGGTGGCGGCCGGCCCGCGAAGGCATGCCGCCGGGTACGCCCGGCGCCGAGCCGAACAACTGGGGCTCGGTCTTCGGCGGCTCGGCCTGGGAGTACGACCCGGCGAGCGGCGAGTACTACCTGCACATCTTCAGCCGCAAGCAGCCGGACCTCAACTGGGAGAATCCGGCGGTCCGCGACGCCGTCTACGCCATGATGAACTGGTGGCTGGACCGGGGCGTCGACGGCTTCCGGATGGACGTCATCGACCACATCTCCAAGGACACGTCGCTGCCGGACGGCGTGATCCGGCCCGGCTCGGCGTACGGCGACGGCGGGCCGTACTGGCTGAACGGGCCGCGCAACCACGAGTTCATGCGGGAGATGAACGAGCGGGTCTTCGCCGGCCGCGACGCGATGTTGACCGTCGGGGAGATGCCCGGCGTCACCGTGCAGGAGGCGGTGCTCTACACCGATCCGGCCCGCCGGGAGGTCGACATGGTCTTCCAGTTCGACCACGTCTGGGTCGACCGCGGCGCCGACCCGTGGCTGCTCTATCCGCTGCGGCTGACCACGCTCAAGGGCATCCTCGGCCGCTGGCAGGCGGGGCTGGCCGAGGTCGGCTGGAACAGTCTCTACTGGAACAACCACGACCAGCCGCGGGTGGTCTCGCGGTTCGGCGACGACGGCCCGCGCTACCGGGAGCGCTCGGCCAAGATGCTGGGCGCGGTCCTGCACCTGCACCGCGGCACCCCGTACGTCTATCAGGGTGAGGAACTCGGGATGACGAACGCGCCGTTCGCCACCATCGACGACTTCCGCGACATCGAGGCGCTCGGCCAGTACGCGCAGGCCGTCACCCACGACGGCCGGGCGCCGCAGGACGTGCTCACGGTGCTGCGGGCGCGCGGCCGGGACAACGCGCGGACCCCGATGCAGTGGGACGCCACGCCGCACGCCGGCTTCACCACCGGCACGCCGTGGCTGCCGGCCAACCCGAACTATCCCGAGGTCAACGCGGCCGCGGCGGTGAAGGACCCGGACTCGGTCTATCACTTCTACCGCCGGCTGATCGAGCTGCGGCACTCCGAGCCGGCGGTCGTGCACGGCGACTTCACCATGCTGCTGCCCAACGACGAGCGGCTGTACGCGTTCACCCGCACGCTCGGCGGCACGACGCTGCTGGTGATCGGCAACTTCACGGCCGAGACGGTCCGCGCCGAGATCGACGATGCCGCGGCGTGGGCGCAGTCGGAGCTGCTTCTCACCAACGCCGCGGCACCGGGGGACGACCTGGTCCTCGATGGCTGGCAGGCCGTGATCTACCGGCGGGTCACCCGGCCGTGATCGCGTCCCAGGAGAAGCCCAGCAGCGCGAACGCGGCGCCGAGCAGGGCCAGCGAGATGCCGCGCGAGCCGATCGGCAGGGCGGCGACCACGAGCAGGATGATGGCGATGAGGTAGAAGAGCCCCTGAATGGTCATCGGAGAGCCTCGATTCTGTGGGGGATAGGTCAGCGGCGGCCTGTTACCCCCGAATCGAGGTGGGTCAAACCCCCGGCAGCGTCAGCACCGAGGGATGCTCCGGGCCGTGATGCACCGTCGTGCGGGTGGCGACCAGCCGCACGGCGGTGCCGAGCGGCTCGCCGGTGCCGTAGTTGCGGGCGAAGCGCGGGTGCGCGCCGCCGCTGACCTGTAGGCGGATCCGGTGGCCGGCCTCGAAGCGGTGGCCGGCCGCGCCCAGCACGATGTGCACCGGGTCCTCGTCCGCGTGGTCGGGGGTGAGCCGGGCGAAGCCGTCGCACACGTTCACCGACCGGCCCCCGGGGTCCACGTCGCACAGCCTCACGAACAGGTCGAAGTGGCCGGTGCTTCCGGTCGCGTAGAGGTCGGCCGTCGGCGTACCGATGATCTCCAGGGCCTCCGGCAGCGGCCCGGTGGTGAAGGTCCGGACGTCCCCGCGCGATTCGAGGGACCTGTTGTCGCGGGCGCCCTGGCTGGGCGACTGCAACTGGCCGGCGAACGAGGGCGTCGGGTCGGCCGGGTCGTAGTCGAAGCTGGTGGCGCCGCCGGCCAGGTCGCCGAGGGTGCCGTCCGGGCCCGGATGCAGCCGGACCGGGCTGTTCGGCGGCGGCCACTGCGACAGCTCACGCCACTCGCCGTTGACGCTCACCCGGACGCGGGTGCTGCGCTCACCCTCGCCGAGCAGGTGCACCCGCAGGTGCTCGAGGGCGTCCGGGAAGACGTCCGGCCAGCCCTTGTCGAACGCCGACGTGTGCGTCCACGGCCCGATCATGAGCGTCGGCTCCTGGCCGGCGGCGCGCAGCCGGGCGTACTGGTCGAGGGCCGGCTCCAGGGTGAGGTCGTGCCAGCCGCTGACCAGGCTCACCGGCACGGTCATCCGGTCCGCCGCCGGCCCGGCGTCGGATCCGGCCCAGAACAGGTCGTCCTGGTCCGGGTGGTTCGCCCAGTCCTCGAACTCCTGTCGCCGGCCACCGAGCGCCCGGCGGTAGGAGTCGAACAGCGGTAGTCCCCGCACGGCGTGCCGCAGGTTCAGGGTGAGGCGCAGCAGCGCGCGGAGGTAGGCGGCCGGGCCGGCGGACTGGTGGAAGAACGCCGTGCCGCTGATCAGGCCGAGCTCGAGCCGGAAGGCGCCCTGAAGGTAGAAGGCCCGGGAGAAGTCGTGCGCCGGGACCTGAAGGATGGCGGCGCGCCACTCCGGCGGCGGGTCGAGCCCGAGCGCCCACTGCACGTAGCTGAGATAGCTCGAGCCGATCGTCGCGAACGCGCCGGTGAACCACTCCTGCTTGCGCAGCCAGTCGACGGTCGCCTGGCCGTCGGCGGCCTCGTTGCGCCACAGGTGGAAACTGCCGCCCGAGCCGCCGGTGCCGCGGGTGCTCTGCACGATCACCCGGTAGCCGTGCGCCGCGAAGCCGGCGCCGTACAGCGAGTTCCACGGGAAGCCGCGCCCGTAGGCGCTGCGGACGAGCAGGACCGGGCAGGGCTCGTCGGTGACCGGGGCGTAGTGGTCGGCGAGCAGCGTGCTGCCGTCGGCGGCGGGAATCTCGAGATCCCGCTCCCACCGGACCTCATAGGGGGCTGCCCCCGCGCGGCGGCGCAGCAGCCGGAGGAAAAATGGCAGTCGTTCCATCAACCGGTCCTTTCCCGTACGTTGTACTGAAACTAGCATCCCGGAGGTGCCAGTGCCCAGAGGCCGTCCGCCCGCGCACACCCGGCCGCAGATCGTCGCGGCCGCGATCGCCATCGCCGACGCCGAGGGGCTGGACGCGCTCACGATGCGGCGGCTCGCGACCGAGCTGGATGCGGGGGTGATGTCGCTCTACACGTACGTGCGGGACAAAGAAGACCTGCTCGACCAGATGGTCGAGCAGGTCAGCGAGTTCGACCCGGCGGACGGCGGCGACGGCCTGATCGGCCTGGTGCGCTGGCAGCGCGCGCTGATGCTGCGGCATCCGTGGATGCCCGCCGCGTTGCCGAACCGGCGGCTCGGCGGCCCCAACATGCTCGGCCACCTGGAGCGGGGCCTGGCCGCGCTCGAGCACACCGGCCTGCCCGGCCCGGCGAAGATGGAGATCCTGGCGCTGCTGACCGGGTTCGTGGCCAGCTACGTGAGCAACGAGGTGGTGCAGGCGCGTGCCGGGGTCACCGACACGCAGCGGATTGCGGAGCACGTCGAGCGGCTGCGGGAGGCGGTCCTGAGCGGGGCCTATCCGCGGCTCGCCAAGGTGATGAGCGAGGGCGCGACGGCCCCGCCACCGAACTTCGAGGCCATCGCGTCCCGCATGATCGCCGGCCTGCTCGGCGACCGGCCGGGAGGCTAGCCGCCCGGCCGTGCGCTCAGGAGCGCAGGCAGATGTCGAACGGGTGGCCGGCCGGGTCGAGCAGCACGCGCCAGCGCTCCGGCGTCGGCTGCTCCGCCGGCTTGGTCGCGCCGAGGGCGAGGGCCTGCTCCTCGGCCTTGTCCAGGTCGTCGACGTAGAGGTCCAGGTGGTAGCGCTTCGGGGCGGCCTCCTTCGGCCAGCCCGGCGCCGAGTAGCCCGGCACCTTGCCGAAGCCGATGCTCGTCGTGCCGTCGCCGACCATGGCGTATTCCGCGTCGGTGTGCAGGACGTCCCAGCCCAGCACCTTCGAGTAGAACGTCGCCAGGGCCGCGGGGTCCTCGGCGTCGAGGTTGATCATTGCTAGGGAGGCGAAACCGGGCATGGCGCAGCCTTTCGGAACGGGCGGCGCCGATCGCCGCCGCAGCTCCGATCCTGCCGCAGGAGACTGACACCTCCTGTCAGGTATCGCGCCGTTCCGCCAGCCAGCCCGCAACCTGGGCCCGGGACGTGAAGCCCAGCTTGCTCAGGATGTTCTCCACGTGGCCCTCCGCCGTGCGCTGCGCCACCACCAGGCGGGTCGCGATCTCGCGGTTGCTCAGGCCCTGGCCGACCAGCTTGATCACCTCACGTTCGCGGCGGGTCAGCCCCAGGTCGGCCAGGCGCGGGTCGGCGGCCGGCGGCGCGGCGGGGGTCTCGGTGCGCGGCGCCGGCACCGCCGCCGCGGCTGATCGGAAGTGG
>NZ_JBEZXZ010000142.1:0-23459 GCF_040638275.1 Actinoplanes sp. NPDC026623
GACCACCCCCGGGGCGGCGCCGCCCGTGCCCCCCCGGCCGCGGCGGGCCGGGGCCCCGCCCGCCCGTTCTTCGCCGCGGACGCCGGCGGCTTGTGCGCCGAGACCCCCGCCGGGGGGGCCGCCGCGCGCGCCCGGATCAGCCTCGGGCTGCCCGTCCGCGAGCTGGCCCGGACCGCGCGCGGCTGGCGGCTGCTGCTCGGCCCGGTGCCGGAGCCGCGGACCGAGGAGGCCGACGCCGTCGTGCTGGCCGTGCCCGCCCGCCCGGCCGCCCGGCTGCTCGCCGGCATCGATCTCTCCGCGGCGTCCGAGGTCGAGGCGCTCGACTACGCGAGCGTCGCCCTGGTCGCCCTCGCGCTGCCGCCCGGCACGCCGCTGCCCGACCTGTCCGGGTTCCTGGTTCCGCCGACCGAGGGCACCGTGGTCAAGGCGGCCACGTTCTTCACGCACAAGTGGTCGCACCTGCGCCGCGAGGGTGGTCCGGTGATCATCCGGGCGTCGCTGGGGCGGGCCGGCGAGCAGGCACGGCTGCAGCACGACGACGCGGCGCTCGCCGCGACCGCGCACGCCGAGCTCGGCGCGCTGATCGGCGACCCGCTGCCGGCCCCGCTCGCCTCCTGGGTGCAGCGGTGGGGCGGCGGGCTGCCGCAGTACGCGCCCGGCCACCTCGACCGGGTCGCCCTGGCCCGGTCCGCGCTCGCCGGGGTTCGCGGCCTGGCCCTGGCCGGCGCCGCGTACGACGGCGTCGGCATCGCGGCCTGCGTGGCCAGCGGCGAGAGCGCCGCGGATGACGTACTGACTCACCTGGAGGATCGATGACCGACCAGTCGCAGACCAACGCCGCGCGGGTCAAGGAACTGAACGCGACGATCCGCTACACGATGTGGTCGGTCTTCCGGGCCTCGTCGTCGCTGCCCGCGCTGCGCGAGGACCTGGCCCGCGAGGTCGACGCGCTGTTCGAGCAGCTCCTCGGCAAGGACGTCGTGGTGCGCGGCACGTACGACGTCTCCGGCCTGCGCGCCGACGCCGACCTGATGGTGTGGTGGCACTCGGAGTCGCCGGACGCGCTGCAGGAGGCGTACGGGCTGTTCCGGCGCACCGCGCTCGGCCGGCACCTCGAGCCGGTCTGGTCGCAGATGGCGCTGCACCGGCCCGCCGAGTTCAACAAGAGCCACCTGCCCGCCTTCCTGGCCGGCGAGGAGGCGCGCCCCTACATCTGCGTCTACCCGTTCGTGCGCTCCTACGAGTGGTACCTGCTGCCGGACGAGGAGCGGCGCGCGATGCTGGCCGAGCACGGCAAGATGGCGCGCGGCTACCCGGACGTGCGGGCCAACACGGTCGCGTCGTTCGCGCTCGGCGACTACGAGTGGATGCTGGCGTTCGAGGCCGACGAGCTGCACCGCATCGTCGACCTGATGCGCGACCTGCGTGCCTCGACGGCCCGCCGGCACGTCCGCGACGAGGTGCCGTTCTACACCGGCCGCCGTCGCTCGGTCACCGAGATCGTCGCCTCGCTTCCCTAGGGGCGACTCATGGGTACGTGGGGGATGTCGTCCTCCAGAAATCCCGGCCCCGAAGGGGTGAAGCCGAAGCGGGCGTAGTAGCCGGTCAGGTGCGCCTGTGCCGACAGCCGGCTGGGCCGGGCGCCGATCACCGTGAGGGCGTGCTCGATGAGCCGGCCCGCGTAGCCGCCCTTGCGGGCGTTCGGCGCCGTCACCACCCGGCCGATCCGCTCGGCGTCGCCGTCGTCGAGGATCCGCAGGTAGGCGAGGACCTCGTCGCCCCGGGCCAGCCACACGTGCCGGGTGGCGAGCTCGAGGTCGCGCCCGTCGAGCTCCGGGTACGGGCACTTCTGCTCCACGACGAAGACGTCGACGCGCAGCTTGAGGATCGCGTACAGGGTGGTGGCGTCGAGATCGCGGAACGACGCCACCCTGATCTCTTCGCGGGGCTCCGGATACATGAACCGGATTTTATGCGTCACTCGGCGCGCCCTCGTGCGGTTGGGACAGGAGGTGACGCGGAGTCTGGAGGGGAAAATGATCAAGCGAAGCAAGCTCTTCGGCAACAAGACCCGGGTGACGTTCTGCCTGCCGAAGGACGCGCCCTCCGGCTCGGTGAGCGTGGTCGGCACGTTCAACGACTGGGAGCCGGGGCTGCACGAGCTCAAGGTGCGCCGCGACGGCACCCGCACGGTCACGGTCCGGCTGGACCCGGGCCGCTACAGCTTCCGCTACCTGGCCAGCGACGGCATCTGGATGGACGACGAGAACGCCGACGCGGTCGGGCCGGACGGCAGCGAACTGGTGCTCTGAACCCGTACCGGTTACCTCCCTTCCGTCCGGTGTCGCCGCTTGGCACACTGTGCGCGTGGAAAAGTTCGAGGCCGACCTGACCAACGCCGTGTGGCGCCGCAGCGCCGCGTCCGAGCAGGCGGGTGCCGCCGCCGTGGAGGTCGCGCTGCTCGACGCCGGCGTGGCCGTGCGGGACGCGCGCCACCCCGACGGGGACGTGCTGTTCTTCACCCCGGCCGAATGGGACGCGTTCGTCGGCGGGGCCAAGGACGGCGAGTTCGACCTGTAGCGTGGGGAACGGGGCATGCCGGTCTTTCCGGATATCAACCTGAAAAAGGTTCATTTCTGGGTAGCCTGCCGGTATGACCACTCGCGATAGTTCTGACCTGCTGAAAAAGGTGGAGCGGTACGAGGCTGCTGTGAAGGAGCTCGAGGCCGCGCACGAGGACGTCAAGGACGTCCTGATCGAATCGATCCTGTTCGCTCGCTGGCAGCAGCTCGGCGAACAGCTCGGATTCTCCGCGGTCGACCCGGCGAAGAAGGCGGGCGAGGAGCCGAACCGCGACCTCCAGCAGCTCAATCAGCAGATCTCGGCGATGAGCGAATCCTGGGCGCACTAGTTCGTGTGACGACCCGCGACGCCCTGGGTCCCCGGCGGCCCCGGGCGCGCTGAGGCGCTAGCGTGGCGGTCATGGTCGACACCCAGTACGAAGATCTGCTGCGCCGGGTCCTCGAGACCGGCACCCCGAAGGCGGACCGCACCGGCACCGGCACGGTCAGCCTCTTCGGCGAGCGCCTGCGCTACGACCTGTCGCAGGGTTTCCCGCTGATCACCACCAAGCGGGTGCACTTCAAGTCCGTCGCGGTCGAGCTGCTCTGGTTCCTGCGTGGTGACAGCAACACCCGCTGGCTGCGCGAGCGGGGGGTGACCATCTGGGACGAGTGGGCCGACGAGAACGGCGATCTCGGCCCGGTCTACGGGCGGCAGTGGCGTTCCTGGCCCACGCCCGACGGCGGTCACGTCGACCAGATCACCGACCTGCTCGCCACGCTGCGCAGCGATCCGGACTCGCGCCGCATGATCGTCTCCGCCTGGAACGTCTCCCAGCTGCCGGAGATGGCGCTCGCGCCGTGCCACGCGATGTTCCAGTTCTACGTCGCCGACGGCCGGCTCTCCTGCCAGCTCTACCAGCGCAGCGCGGACATGTTCCTCGGCGTGCCGTTCAACGTCGCGAGCTACGCGCTGCTGACCCAGCTGATCGCGGCGCAGGTCGGCCTGGTTCCCGGCGACTTCATCTGGGTCGGCGGGGACTGCCACATCTACTCCAACCACGTCGATCAGGTGCGCGAGCAGCTCAGCCGTCCGGCGTACCCGTTCGCGGAGCTGGAGATCGCGCCGGCCGACTCGCTGTTCGACTACACCTACGAGCACTTCTCGCTCTCCGGCTACCAGCACCACCCGGCGCTGCGCGCGCCGGTGGCGGTGTGACGACGACATGACCGTGCATCTGATCTGGGCCGAGGCCCGCGACGGGGTGATCGGGGCGAACGGCGCCATACCCTGGCGTCTCCCCGGCGAGCAGCAGATCTTCAAGGACCGCACGATGGGCTCGACCGTGGTGATGGGGCGGGCCACCTGGGATTCGCTGCCGGAGCGGTTCCGGCCGCTGCCCGGGCGCCGCAACGTGGTGCTGACCCGGCAGCCGGGCTGGAGCGCCGCGGGCGCTGAGGTGTTCGGCTCGATCGACGACCTGCTGAAGGTCCACGAGGACTTCTGGGTGATGGGCGGCGGCGCGATCTACGCCGCGTTCCTGCCGATGGCCGACCACATCGTGCGTACCCGCATCGACCTGGCCGTGGAGGGCGACACGTTCGCGCCGCGGCTGGATTCGCGGTGGCGGGTCGTCGCCGGTGCCGAGGCGCAGGCGCCCGGCACCGGCGTGCATTACACGGTGGAGGACCTCAGCCCGGTGCCTACTTCGGGTCCAGCCTGATCGACAGGCTGTTGACGCAGTGCCGGGTGTTCTTCTCGGTCATCATCTCGCCCTTGAAGACGTGGCCCAGGTGGCCGTCGCACCGGGCGCACCGGATCTCCGTGCGGACCATGCCGTGGCTGCGGTCCTCGATCTCCCTGATCGCGCCGGGGATGGCGTCGTCGAACGACGGCCAGCCGCAGTGCGAGTCGAACTTCGTGTCGCTCGGGTACAGCTCGGCGCCGCACCCGCGGCACGCGTACGTGCCCTCGGTCTTGGTGTCGACGTACTCGCCGCGCCAGGCCGGCTCGGTGGCGCCCTCGCGCAGCACCCGGAACTCCTCGGGGCTCAGCCGGACCCGCCATTCTTCCTCGGTGGTGGGCGGGGTGGTCTTGTCGGTTGCCATGCCTCAAAGGTACGTCGATGCCTCGCGGCGCACCGCCAGTGCGCCGCCGGCGGTGACCCGAGCCGTTGAACAGGCATGGATGCAGCGCGTTTCCGCCCCACCTGGCAGCAGGCTCTCGGCCACGGCATGTACCTCGGCGTTCTCGCCGCGGCGCTGTCACTCCTGGCCACGCTGGGGGCGCTGGGCTGGACGCGCGCCACGCCACCGCACTGGGCCTGGCCGCTGATCGCGTTCGGTCCGCCGCTGGCCGGTGCGGTCGCCGGCGTCCTGCTGCGGTCCCGGCTCGGCACCGCGGTCGATGCGGGCGGCATCCACACGGTGACGCCGTTCGGCGCGGACGTCGAGCCGTGGAGCCGGGTCGTCGATCTGCGGGCCGAGCGGCGCGGGGGCCGCAACGTCGTCTCCGTGTACCTGGAGTCCGGGGCGAGCGTGCAGTTGCGCGCGCCGTACAGCGGCGATCTCTTCGCGGCCGACCCGCAGTTCGAGCTTAAGGTCTTCGCATTGTCGCACTTGTGGCGCAGTCACCGCTTCGGTGGCGTTCCGAGCTGAAACGACCCGCTAAGGGAAGATGCGACAAATTCGGGCATAAGCCGCTAAGCTCACATCGGACCTTGACGACCTATCGCAACAGAACGGATTCCCCTCATGAGCTTCACGCGCCGGTTGGCCGCTGGATTGCCCGCGGCCGGCGTTACCGTCATCGCTGCCCTGGCCCTGACCGGGTCCCCGGCCGCCGCGACGGGCGACGAGTCCGCCGCCCGCGCCAACCAGCCGGCAGTCATGACCACCCCGTGTGCGGATGTGCCGCAGGGTGAGCAGTGCGAGACCACCAGCGCCGTGGCCGTCGCTCCCGGCGCGCCCGGCGACATCGCGGCGGCACCCGACGCCGGCGCACCCGACGCCGACGCCGCTGACGCCGACGTCGCGCCGGCCCGCGGCAACGGCGGGTACGGCCCGGTGCCGTCCGCCAGCGTCCTCACCACGCCGCCGGCCGGAGAGCTCCCGGAGACCTCTCCGGCGGCCACGCCGAGCAAGCCGAGCGGCGTCAGCGCGGGCACGCTTCCGCTGACCGGTGCGCCGATGGGCCTCACCATGGCGATCGGCGGCATGCTGGTGGCCGGCGGCGCGGCCGCGGTGTACTACAGCCGGCGTCGCCGCAGCGCCTGACGTTCCAGCAACATCGAGGGCCGCCACCGGATCTTCCGGGGGCGGCCCTCCGCCTTGCTGCCTTAAGGTCGTCGCATGGCCCCATCTGCCAAGTCACCCGCCGTCGAGGTCGAGGTCGCCGGTCGTCCGGTACGGCTGAGCAGCCCCGACAAGATCGTCTTTCCCGGTCCGGGCTACACGAAGCGGGACGTGTTCGAGTACTACCTCGCGGTCGGCGACGGCATTCTGCGCGCCCTGAACCGCCGCCCGACGACCCTGCAGCGCTTCCCCGACGGCATCGAGGGGGAGGCGTTCTTCCAGAAGCGGATACCGACCCGCGGGGTGCCGCCCTGGATCGAGACCGCGACGGTCGCGTTCCCGAGCGGCCGGCAGGCCGACGAGTTGTGCCCGGCGGACCTCGCCCACGTGGCCTGGGCGGCGCAGATGGGCACCATCGTCTTCCACCCCTGGCCGGTACGCGGCGACGCGGTGGACCGCCCGGACGAGCTGCGCATCGACCTGGACCCGCAGCCGGGCACGAACTTCGGCGACGTGGTGGCCACGGCCGGGGTGGTCCGCGAGGTCCTCGGCGACCTCGGCTGGACCGGCTACCCGAAGACGTCCGGCGGTCGCGGGGTGCACGTCTACGCGCGGATCGTGCCCGGCCATTCGTTCGTCGACGTGCGGCGGGCCGCCATCGCCCTGGCCCGCGAGGTCGAGCGGCGCAGCCCCGACCGGATCACGACGGCCTGGTGGAAGGAGGAGCGCGGCGAGCGGGTCTTCATCGACTACAACCAGATGGCCCGGGACCGCACGATCGCCTGCGCGTACTCGCTGCGGGCCAACGCCCGGGCGACGGTCTCCACGCCGGTCACCTGGGACGAGCTGACCCGGGTCGAGCCGGACGACTTCGACCTGCGCACGGTGCCCGCGCGGTTCGCCGCGGTCGGTGACCCGCACGCCGGCATCGACGACGTCGCGCACGACATCGCGCCGCTGCTCGAGTGGTCCGACCGCGACGCCGCCGCCGGCCTCGGCGACCTGCCGTACCCGCCCGACCATCCGAAGATGCCGGGCGAGCCGCCGCGGGTCCAGCCCAGCCGCAAGAACGCCGCGAACTGGGAGAACGGCGGCTAGAGGCGCAGCTTGAAACCCTCGTGCGACGGTGCGAAGCCCAGTGACGCGTAGAAGCGGTGCGCGTCCGATCGCTGCTTGTCGGTGGTGAGCTGGGCCAGCCCGCAGCCGCGTGCGCGGGCCCGGTCCAGCGACCACAGCATCATGGCCCGGCCCACGCCGTGGCCGCGCAGGTCGGCGCGGACCCGGACCGCCTCGATGGTCATGCGTTCCGCGCCGCGCCGGCTCAGCGACGGGGTGAAGGTCAGCTGGCAGGTGCCGACCACCGTGCCGGCCTCGTCCGCCACGATCAGTTCGTTGCGGGGATCGGCGTCGATCGCCTCGAACGCCGCCCAGCAGGCCGCGTCGGCCTCCTCCGCGACCGGGGCCCGCCCGGCCGCCGAGGCGTCGCGGTCGCGAGCCACGTCGTCGTCGTTCAGCAGGTCGAGGATCGCGGGGACATCCGCTCTGGTCGCGGTTCGGAAGATCGCCTGGGCCACCCGGTCATCCTGACACGCCCGTCGGGATGAGCCGCGGGCCGCCGGGGCGGGGCACGATGACCGGATGCGTGCGCTGATGAAGCCGTTCCGGGCGATCTACCGCGGGCTGGTCTGGCTCGCCAACTCCCCGAAGACGCTGATCCTCTCCTACCTGCTGCTCATCGCCACGTGCAGCGTGCTGTACCACTACTTCGAGGAGGTGTCCTTCGGCGACGCCCTCTGGTGGGCCGTGGTGACCGCGTCGACGGTCGGCTACGGGGACATCTCGCCGGAGACGTGGCAGGGCCGGTTGATGGCGGCGCTGCTCATCTCGATCATGGTGCTGGTCGTCGTGCCGCTGATCACGGCGCACTTCGCCAGCAAGCTCATCGTCGATCACGACGTCTTCCAGCACGAGGAGCAGGAGGAGCTGAAGAGCAACCTGCGGCACGTGCGCCGGCTGCTCGAGGAGCTCGCCGCCCGCGAGGGCCTCACTCAGGCGGACAGCGCAGGCCCTCCTTCGGCACCGTCAGATCGATGAGATAGCCGTCGACCGCGTCCACGATGCACTTGGTGCTCGGGTACGCGGTGTGGCCCTCGCCCTCCCAGGTGAGCACATGGCCCGTGCCCAGCATGGAGGCCAGCTCGGCCGTGTTCTCGTACGGGGTGGCCGGGTCGCCGGTGGTGCCGACCACCACGATCGGCGGCGCGCCGGTCGCCGGCCCGGCCGGGTAGGGGTCCTTGGTGCCCGGCCAGAAGGTGCACGGCAGCATGCCGATCGCCAGCGGCGCGCCGAACATCGGGTACTTCTTGCGCCACTCGCCCTGCAACTGCCGGACCTTCTCCACCGACGGCGCGTCCTCGGTGTCCGCGCAGTTGACCGCGAGGTTCGCGTCGAACAGGTTGGAGTAGCTGCCGTCGGTCTTGCGGTCGGCGTATTGATCGGCGAGGTCGAAGATGCCCGACGGGTCGCCGGTCTGCAGCTTGTCGACGGCCTTGGCGAGCTGCTGCCAGCCCGACTCGGTGTAGAGCGACGAGATCACCGCGACGAAGATCCAGCCGGAGGTGGCGGCGCGGCCGTCGTCGCCCTTGACCGGTGACACGTCAGCCTTGGCCATCGCGTCGGTGACCGCTCCGCGGGCGTCCGGCGCGATCGGGCACTTGCCGGCGGTCTCCTTGCACCACTTGGTGAAGTTGGTGAACGCGCGCTCGAAGCCCTTGGCCTGCGACTCGGAGCCGGCCACGAAGTCCTGCTTCGGGTTGACCGCGCCGTCGAGCACCAGGGCGCGGATCTTGCCCGGGTAGAGCTGGGCGTAGGTCGCGCCGAGCAGCGTGCCGTAGGAGTAGCCGAGGTAGGTCGTCTTCGGGTCGCCGACGGCCGCGCGGATCGCGTCCATGTCGTGCGCGGCCTGCTCCGTGGAGAAGAGCGGCAGCTCCGCGCCGTACTTGTCGCCGCAGTCGCCCGCGATGCCCTTGTTGAGCGCGACGATCTCCTGGAACTCGGCCTCGGTCTTCGGGTCCGGCACGGCCGCGAACGTCGCGTCCTGGTCCTCGTTGCTGATGCACTTGACCGGGTTGGAGCGGCCGACGCCGCGCGGGTCGAAGCCGACCATGTCGAACCGGTCGGTGATCTCGGTGGGCAGGCCGCCCAGCGCCTGGCCGAAGGACAGGTAGACAGCCGTGTCGATGCCGGAGCCGCCGGGGCCGCCCGGGTTGATGAGCAGCGAGCCGATCCGGTCGTGCTGCGTGCGCGAGCGGATCCGGATCATCGCGACCTCGTAGGTCTGCCCGGTCTTCGGCGCCGCCCAGTCGCGCGGCACCGCCACCGACGCGCAGTCGTAGGTCATGCCGGAGGCGCCGCGGCCGATCAGGTCCTGCGGGATCTCCGGGCAGGGCGCCCACTGCGCCTGCGTGCCCGGCACCGCGGGCGGCGCCTTGGCGCCCGCGGTGGCGCCCGGCACGGCTTCGTCGGAATCGGGCGCGAACACCGGCAGCGTGCAACCGGCGGTCGCGACGACCGCGGCGAGCAGGGCGGCCAGGACCAGGCGGGGGGTACGCGGCACGGGGCGCGGCCTTTCTCGATCGGCTCTTGCTCGCACGAGGCTACGCGAGCGGTCGGACAACGAGGGTCAGCGGCTCGTGAGTACGTCCGCCAGGTTGAAGCGCACGGGCCGCTCGAGCTGCTCATATGTGCAGGATTGCGGCTCGCGGTCCGGCCGCCAGCGCTCGAACTGGGCGGTGTGCCGAAAGCGCAGGCCCTCCATGTAGTCGTAGCGCACCTCGACCACCCGCTCCGGGCGCAGCGGCACGAAGGACAGGTCCTTGCCGTTGTTCCAGCGGCTCACCTCGTTGCGGCGCGGGGTGCGCTCGCCCTGCTCGTGCGCCGCCCAGTTCCACGGGTGCCCCTCGAACGTGGTGACCAGGTGCTGCATCTCGGCGAACAGCTCCTCGCGCACCGCCATCGGGAACGAGCCGATCACGCCGACCGAGACCAGGATGCCGCGCTCGTCGTGCAGGCCGAGCAGCAGCGAGCCGATCCGGTTGTCGGCCGACTTGTGCACCCGGTAGCCCGCGACCACGCAGTCCGCCGTCCGCTTGTGCTTGATCTTGGTCATCACCCGCTTGTCCGGCTCGTAGCCGAGGTCCTTGCCCTTGGCGATGAGCCCGTCCAGGCCCGCGCCCTCGAACTCGGCGAACCACCGGCGCGCCGTCTCCAGGTCGTCGGTCGCCGGGGTGATGTAGACGGGCGGCTTCGCGGGAGCGAGGCACTGCTCCAGCCGGGCCCGCCGCTCGGCGAACGGCAGCAACGTCAGGTCCTCGTCGCCCAGCGCGAGCAGATCGAAGGCGACGAAGCCGGCCGGTGTCTGCTCGGACAGCAGCTTGACCCGGCTCGCCGCCGGGTGGATGCGCTGCTGCAGGGCCTCGAAGTCGAGGGTGTTGCGGGCCGTGTCGGCGACGATGATCTCCCCGTCGATCACCGACCGCGGCGGGAAGTTGGCCAGCACCGCCTCGACGACCTCGGGGAAGTAGCGGGTCATCGGCTTCTCGTTGCGGCTGCCGATCTCCACCTCGTCGCCGTCGCGGAAGATGATCGACCGGAAACCGTCCCACTTCGGCTCGTAGAGCTGCCCCGGCGGGATGTCGGCGACGGGCTTGGCCAGCATCGGCTTGACGGGCGGGTTGATCGGCAGGTCCATCGGCCCAGTGTGCCTGCTCGGGACCGATTGTCGCGCCCCTTGGCCGGGGCTCAGGCGATGGAGATGTGCGACCGGCGCCGCAGCCGCAGCGTCGTGGCCAGGGCCACCACGGCGAGGAACACGGCCAGGGCCGTCGCGGCGTGCACGAGGCCGCGGCTCACGTGCTCGGTGCCGGCGCCGCTCTCGACGGCGTAGGTGCCGATCTCGCGGGTGAACCAGAACGGCAGCACCTGGGCCACGGCCTTGTCCGGATCGAGCATCATCTGCATGGCGACGATGGTGAGCAGCACCAGCATGCCCTCGAGCTCGCGCGGCAGCAGCGCGGCCACGGCCAGCCCCAGCGGCGGCGCCACCGCGACGGTCAGCACCAGGATCAGCGCGATGGCGTCGTACCGCACGCTGTCGAGGTCGAGGCGGATCAGCAGGTAGTAGGGGAGCGCGAGGGCGAGCCCGACGGTCCACAGCGCGACGAGCCGGCCCAGGTAGAGCTGGTGCGTGGCGTAGCCGGCGATCCGCAGCCGGGGCTCGATGGCGCGCGCCGCGCTGCCCGCGAACAGCGCCGCGGTGCTCAGCGTCCAGCCGATGCCCAGCGACACGAAGCGCACCGACTGCCAGTAGGCCTCGCCGCGCCGGCTGTAGTAGAACGCCAGCGGCAGCAGCGCCAGCAGGATCAGCACGCCGCGGCGCCGGGAGATCTCGCGCAGCGCCATCTCGGCCACGACCAGGGTCTTCCTCATCGCGCACCGCCCGGGGTCAGATCCAGCACGGTGTCGACCCGGTCCAGCTCGTTGAGCAGGTGGGTGACCACGACGATCGCCTTGCCGGCGTCGCGCCAGCGCAACACCTGCTGCCAGAAGTCCAGGTAGGTGCCGTTGTCGAAGCCCTGGTAGGGCTCGTCGAGCAGCAGCACGTCCGGGTCGCCGAGCCGGCCGAGGATCAGGTTCAGCTTCTGCCGGGTGCCGCCGGACAGGTGCCGGGTCTCCCCGGCCCGGGGTGCCCCGGCCCAGTCGAGGGCCGCGGCCATCGAGCGGCCGCGCGCCTTGGCCTCCGTACGGCCGACGCCCCGTCCGGCGCCGACCAGCACGAAGTGCTCGTCGGGCGTGAGGAAGTCGGACGTGCCGCCGCTCTGCGGGCAGTAGCCGACGGTGCCGCCGAGCCGGACGTGACCGGCGTCGGGCGAGAGCAGCCCGGCGCAGATCCGCAGCATGGTGCTCTTGCCGCTGCCGTTGGCGCCGATCATCGCCAGTACCTCGCCGGCGTGCACGCTCAGGTCGACGTCGTCGAGGACGGTTCTGCGGCCGTACCGTTTGGTGATCCCGGTGGCGCGCAGGAGCGGCTCGCCGGACCGGGGCGGGCGCGGCTCGCGGGTCGCGCCCCGCAGGCTGTCCACGACGGCCACGGCGTAGGCGGCCGGCGGCCCGAAGACCTCGAGCGGGGCCTGGCCGCTGTTGCGCAGGTGCGCGGCGGCCTCGCCGACCGGCCCGGCCGGATCGATCCGGCGGCGGCGCAGCTCGGCCGACAGGGCGGCGAGCCAGTCATCGACGGTCACGGGACCTCCATGATTGCGTTGACGTTGCCCACGAAGACGGCCCAGTCCGCGCCGGCGCTGCGCAGGGTGGCGGCGCCGGAGTCGCTGAGCCGGTAGTACTTGCGGGCCGGCCCGCCCGCGCCGGCCCGCCAGTCGGTGACGAGCAGGCCGAGGCGCTCCAGCCGGAGCAGGGCGGGGTAGAGCGTGCCGCCGGCGATGACGCCGAGGCCGCCGGCCTCGAGCCGCTGGGCGATCTCGTAGCCGTAGGACTCGCCGCGGGCGAGCGCGCCGAGCACGCAGAGGTCGAGCACCCCGCGCAGCCACTGCGTTCGCCGATCCACGCGGCAGAAGGTAGCACCGCTACCTAGATGGCACCACTATCTAGTGGCCTCAGCGCACCAGCAACTCCACCAGCCGGTCCAGCTCGGCGGACGGGTCCGCGGCGAGGCCCATGTGCACCGGGCCGGCCTGCAGGATCGTGCTGCGCGGCGCCACCAGCCAGCGGAACCGCTCGCCGGGCTTCATGGTCCGGGCCGCGCCGCCGTCCGCGCCGCCGGCGCAGGTGGTCTCCCAGGACTTCAGCGCCGCCCGGATGCCGTCGAGGTCGGCGTGCGGATCGAGGGCGAGCAGCCGGTCCTCGTGCAGGTGCGTGCGGGCGGCCAGGAAGTCGGCGCGCTGGCAGTAGAGGAGCACGCCGACGTTGATCAGCTCGCCGCGCTCGACCCGGGGAACGGCGCGGACGATCGCGTACTCGTACGGGATCCTCATGCGGCGGCTCCCGGCAGCCAGGCCGGCCAGGCCGCGGCCCGGGTCCGCAGGTGGCCCAGGTAGGCGGCGCGGGCCTGCTCCGCGCTCGGGAAGTCGAACTCGGCCAGCCACTCGTCCGGCACCAGCGCGATGACCTCCTCGAGCAGCCCCGGGGTGAGCTCGGCGGCGAGGGCCGGGCCCGCGGTCGCCAGGTTGGTCGCGTACGGCCTCAGCACGTGGTCGTCCCACTTGTACGCCCGCTGCGCGACGTTGCCGGCCCGCGGCCAGTTGTGGTGGAAGTAGAGCGTGGCGCCGTGGTCGATGAGCCAGAGATCGCCGTGCCAGATCAGCAGGTTGGGGTTGCGCCAGCTGCGGTCGACGTTCTCCACGAACGCGTCGAAGGCCAGCGTGCGCGAGGCGAGGTCGGCCTCGACCGGGTGCGCCACCGGGTCGTAGCCGAGCGCGCCGGGCAGGTAGTCCATGCCGAGGTTGGCGCCGGCGCTCGCCCTGATGAGCTCCTGCACCTCCTCGTCGGGCTCCGCGCGCGCGACGATCGGGTCCAGGTGGGTGACGGCGAGCTCCGGCACCGGCAGGTCGAGCCGCCGGGCGAGCTCACCGGAGATCACCTCGGCGACGAGGGCCTTGGGCCCCTGACCGGCGCCGCGGAACTTCACCACGTAGGTGCCGTGGTTGTCGGCCTCGACGATCCCGGGCAGCGACCCGCCCTCGCGCAGTGGGGTGACATATCGGGTGGCATTGACCTCGGGCAGCACCCGATCACCCTAGTGCGTCGCGGGTGCGGGCGGTTTGCTCAGACGGTGTCGGGGCCGCGGCGGCGCAGGTCCTCGACCTTGGTCATGGCGTCGCGCAGGTCGGTGAGCCAGTCCTCGGTGTGCTCGCCGACCAGGCGCACGCACCAGGCCAGCGCCTCGGACCGGCTGCGGGCGACCCCGGCGTCGACGAGCGTGTCGAGCACCAGCCGCTCCGGCTGGCGCAGCCGCGTCATGACCGGCGCGGAGAGGTGGGTGAACAGCTCCTCGGTGTCGCCGCAGCGCGCGCCCCAGCTGACCTTGCGCTGGTAGCGGTGCTCGACCTGCAGGGCGACCTTGATCCGATCGTCCCGGGTGTCCTCCCGGAACTGGTGGATCCGCCCGGCCCGGGCGGCGGCGGTGTCGGCGTCGGTGGCGTTGTCGCCGAGCTCGGGCTCGGGCACCCGGCCCCAGATGATGATCTCGTCGCGATCGACGACGACCTGCGGCGGCTCGGTGAACCACCCGTCGGGTGCGGCACCGGTGATCCAGGCTGCGGCGTCGTCGGCGGGCGGCGGCTCGGTACGGGCCCCGGAGGGCGGACGGAAGCGCATGACAACCTCCAGCATCGGTGTTGATTACATGATTACACCGTTGCTGGCGAAGTGCCATGAAGTTGATTCAGCTCTCAGAGGACGAAGGAGTCCGTCCAGAGCTGGCGGGACCGGCCGGACAGGGCCTCCATCAGGGCCACCGCCTGGCTGTCCGTCAGGGCGGCCACGAAGTCGATCACCGCACGGCCGCGGGCCCGGGTCAGCCGGTCCGCGGTCCCCGCCGGCAGCTCCGCCTCGGCGAGCTCGACCAGGTCGCGGATCCGGCGGGGGAGGCGTTCCGTCTCGTCCGGGTCCGCCAGCCAGGCCAGCAGCGCCTCGACCAGCGAGCCCAGCAGCCGGGCCTGGCCGCGCTGGTGCAGCGCCAGATCCGGGCGGGCCAGCACGAAGGTGTTCTGCACGAACTTGAGCACCTGCACCTCGTGCCACTGCGCCGGGGCCAGCAGCACGTGTCCGGAGCGCACCGCCGGCGCCTCGGTGACCTCGATCGACTCGACCAGCCGCCGGGTCCAGGTCGCGGAGAAGGCCGCCACCTGTGCCTCCGCCTCCAGCGAGCCGTCGAACGGCGCGCCGAGCAGGCCGTCGACCAGCTCCGCGCGGACCTGCTCCACCGCCGCCGCGAACGCGTCGTCGTCGCTGACCCAGCCGTCCTTGCGGTGCAACTGGCGGCGCAACGCCTCGATGGCGCCGCCGGCCCGGCGCTGCGACGACGCGAGCTCCTCGTCCGGCACGTCGCGGAACGCCGAGCGCTGCCACGCCATCAGCTCCGCCGCCACCGCGCCCTGCTGCAGCACCCCGACCCGGTGCACGTCCTCGAGGTCGTGGATCGCGTACGCGATGTCGTCGGCCGTGTCCATCACCGACGCCTCGGCCGTCTGCTGCCAGTCCGCGACCCGCCCGGCGAACGGCAGCCGGGCCTGCACCATGTCCTCGATCTCGGTCGAGTACGCGCCGAACTTCAGCGAGCCGCTGTCCGGGTCGTCCGGCGGCGCCGCCGCGCCGCGCGGCGGCGGGTCCAGGTGCCGGGGGTGCGGCGTCGGATCGGTGCGCCGGGTCCACGGGTACTTCAGGATGGCCGCCCGGGTCGCGGCCGTCAGGTTCAGACCGAGCGTGGCCTGGCCGCGGATCTCCGTGCTCGTCACGATCCGGTACGACTGCGCGTTGCCCTCGAAGCCGTCGGGCAGGCCCAGCCGCTGCCGGGCCAGCCGGTCCAGCACCCGCTCGCCGAGGTGGCCGAAGGGCGGGTGGCCCAGGTCGTGCGCCAGGGCCGCCGCCTCGACCACGTCCGGGTCGCAGCCGCCCAGCTTCTCCAGCACGTCGCCGTACCGCTCGTCGCGCAGCAGGCGCTCGGCGATCGCCCGGCCCACCTGGGCGACCTTGAGGCTGTGGGTGAGGCGGTTGTGCACCAGCAGGCCGCCGCCGCCGGGGCTGATCACCTGGGTGACGCCGCCCAGCCGCGCGAAGAACGGCGAGCTGACGATCCGGTCGCGGTCCACGCGGAAGGGGCTGGATGCGAGGTCGCCGGGGGCGACGAGCCGGTCGCCGAACAGGCGCTGGGCGCGTGGATCATCCATGTGCCCGACGCTAATGCATCCAGCCCGGCGGTCCCGGGCCGCACCCGGGCGCGACGGATTCCCTGAAATCCCTCCCACGGGTGTCGACAGTCCTGGTGGACGCGCCTATTGAGGAGATCCACAGCACCACGGTGGCGGTTTGCGCCCGTAGGCGGTCAGACTTGGCAGTCGGGACAGACACTGACACGGAGGAATCGCGCATGGCGAAACAGGCAGACGGCCGTCGGTGGCGTACCGGGGCATGGGCCGCCCTGGCTCTGGGTGCCGCCGCGGTGTGGGCCGCGCGAGACATCCCGCTCCAGCTCGGCGCCCGCAAGATCGGCGCCCGGGCCGACGGTGAGCGCGGCGCGCGGTACCTCCGCTCGCCGCAGTTCGCCGGCGGCCGGTTCCGCAACACCGAACCCGCGACCATGATGCCCGCGGCCGCCATGCCGCGGATCCTGGCGTCGGCCCTGACCGACCGCGACCGCAGGTATCCGTCCGGGCCGGTGCCGCTGGTCCGCCCGGAGCCCGCCGAGGCGGACCCCAACGGCCTCCACGTCACCTGGTACGGGCACTCCTCGGCGCTGATCGAGATCGAGGGCCGCCGGGTCCTGCTCGATCCGGTGTGGAGCGAGCGCTGCTCGCCGTCGCGGCTGACCGGGCCCAAGCGCCTGCACGAGCCGCCGATCGCCCTGCGTGAGCTGCCGTCGATCGACGCCGTGCTGATCTCCCACGACCACTACGACCACCTGGACATGGAGTCGATCCGCAACCTGGTGGACCTGCAGGCGGCGCCGTTCCTGGTGCCGCTGGGCGTCGGCGCGCACCTGGAGCGCTGGGGCGTGCCGGTGACCCGCATCATCGAGCTGGACTGGAACGAGCGGGCCACGGTGGCCGGCATCGAGTTCGTCGCGACCGCGGCGCGGCACTTCTCCGGCCGCGGCTTCTCCCGCGACGAGACGCTGTGGGCGTCCTGGGTGATCGCCGGGCCGAACCGCAAGGCGTTCTACTCGGGCGACACCGGCTACTTCCCGGGCTTCGCCGACATCGGCGAGGAGCACGGCCCGTTCGACGTGACGCTGGTGCAGATCGGCGCGTACGGCGACGCCTGGCCGGACATCCACATGCTGCCGGAGGACGGCGTTGCCACCCACGTGGACGTGCGCGGCGGCCTGATGATCCCGGTGCACTGGGCGACCTTCAACCTGGCCCTGCACGACTGGCCGGAGCCCGCCGACCGGGCCTGGCGCGAGGCGAAGGCGCGCGACGTGCGCCTGGCGATCCCGCGGCCGGGCGAGCGGGTGGACGTCGACAACCCGCCCGCCGTCGACGGCTGGTGGCAGCAGATCGCCTGACTGTTATCCGCTCAGTCGGTGTAGCAGGTGCCGGCGGCGGCGCTGACCCGCCAGTCGCCGTCGGCAAGCGGAATCGTGAGTTCGATGTCGTCGGCGCTCGCCTCGAGGCGAGGGCGGCCGGCGATGACGAGGCCCTCCGGCGGGACGTCGAGGCGCGCGGAGAGCCGCGGCACGTGCAGGACGATCACCCCGATCGCCTCCCGGTCCGGTTCGGTCCGGCGCAGATCGAGGTGGACCAGCACCGGGTCGGTGCCGTCGACCGCGCGGATCCGTGCGGTGGTGAAGTCGAGGCCGTCGAGGAGCCGCCCGGCGGTCCCGACCGTGATCCGTTCGGGCGCGGGCGGGGCCGCGCCGGCCGCCCGCGGCACGGTCAGGCCGTCGATGCCCGCGGCCGCGTGCCGGAGGAAGGCGCGCGCCCAGCCGTCGCTCTGCTCGACGAGCGCCCGGAGCCGGCGGTCCGCCGAACGCTCGCGGCGCGCCCTCCCGCCGAGGCTCCCGGCGAGGCGGATCGTCGCCGTGCCCAGCCCCGCGCAGATCGTGCCCGCCGCGGCCAGTTCCCACCGGCGCAGCCGGCCGAGGTCGTGCATCCCGCCCAGCCTCTTCAGGATGTGCGTCTGCAGCACGGCCAGCGTGCCGACCGGCCCCGGGCCCGGCTCCGCGGGCGCCTGCGCGCCGGGCGCCGTCGCGTCCGGGTCGAGCAGCGGCCCGGGCTCGATGCCGAGCTCGACCAGGTGCGCTCGCAGCCAGTCCCAGTGCTCCGGCCGCGCGCGTGCGCCCAGATCGCGCCACACCGCCCGGGCGGCCCGGCCGCGGGCCCGGACCGGTGCCGCCGCCGCCGCGACCGCGGGCAGCAGGTGGGTGTCCCACAGCTCGAACTGCCCGAGCAGGAAGGGCCGGTCCATCCGGTGCGGATGCGCCCCCGCCGCGGCGATCTCGGCGTAGGTGCGGTCCAGCAGGAGCCCGAGCGCGGCGACCGCGCCGGGCCGTCCCTTCCAGATCATGCGGGCACTCTGTCAGGTCCGCCCGCCGCGGGCCAGACTCCAACCGGGACATGCCGGTCTACGGCCACGAGCCCCACCCGCACCCTTCTATCGATCGTCCGATTCGCGGTCCGGCACGCACACCTCGACGGCGCCCGGCGCCACATTGATCCGAATTCTCCGTACCGCCTCGCGGGCGCCGCCGTCCAGCTCGTACCGCAGCGGCTCGGCCAGCTTCACGTCGACGCGGCGGGCCCGGGTCATGCGCACGAACGGCGAATCGTCCGAACGCCCCACCGCCATCCGGCCCATCGTGCGCGCCCACTGCGTCGCGCCGCGGGCGGTGGCCACGCCGACGTCCAGCCAGCCGTCGTCCGGCCGCGCGTCGTCGAACGCCGTGATGCCGCCGGTCACGGTGCCGACATTGCCGACCAGCACGCAGCTCGCCTGGTCCGAGAACCAGGGCGTGCCGTCCACCTTGATCTTCGCCTTGGGGGCCGGGCCGTTCAGGTGGCGCAGGCCCGTCCAGACGTACGCGAGCTTGCCCATCCGATCCTTCAGCTCGCCGTCCGCGTCGTGGATCATCGCGCCGTCGAAGCCGATGCCGGCCATCACCGCGAAATGCTCGCCGTTGAGCACTCCGAGGTCGAGCCGGCGCCGGCTGCCGTGGAAGGCGATCCGCACCGCCTCCGGCAGGTCGTGCGGTATGCCGAGGTTGGTGGCCAGCAGGTTGGCGGTGCCGGCCGGGATGATGGCGACCGGCACCTTGGCGCCGCCCGGCGTGTCGGCGATCGTGTCCATGGTTCGCTGCACCATGCCGTCGCCGCCCCACACGATCAGCAGGTCGACGCCGGCCTCGATCGCCCGGCGCACCCGCTTGGGGGCCTTGCGGCTCTTCGGCACCTCGTACCAGTCGAGATCGTCGACACCCTCGTCGGTGATGAGACGGCGCAGCTCGTCGAGCCCGCCGCCAAGGGTCTTGCGCCGGTGCGCGACCACGGCGACTTTCCGGGGAGTCCGCATGCATCCGGGGTTACCCGCCGGCGCCGATTCCTACGCGCGAGCCGCGACACGGTGCGGGGAGGGACGGCCCATCACCGGCCGCCCCTCCCGGTGTGATGTCTCAGTGCACCGTCTCGCGCATGCGCTGCTCGGCGGCGGCGCTGCGGATCACCATCAGCCGCAGCTCCAGCTCGTCCGAGACCATCGACGCCAGGTGCTCCAGGGCCTTGAGGTGCCGCTGCGACGCCTCGCGCGGCCGATTGTCGATCACGTTGACCGTGCCGAGCCGGTAACCGTCGTGGGTGCGGATCGGCGCGGCCGCGTAGAAGCGCAGGCCGAGCTCGCCGCGGACCAGCGGGTGCTCGAGCGTGCGGGGATCGACCGCCGCGTTGTTGATCACATAGACGTCGTCCTGCGCGATGACCGACGCGCACAGGCCCGGCTCCTTGCCGACCTCGCGGACGCCGGTGAGCCCGTGACAGGCGGCGAGCCACACCCGGTCCTGCTCGACCAGGGAGACCGTCGCGATCGGCGTGTCGAAGATGGCGCCGGCGACGAACGCGATCCGGTCGTACGCGTCCTCGACGGGCTGATCGACCAGCCGGTAACGGCGCACCGCCTCGAGACGGCGCTGCTCCTCGGGTCCGACGTTGTCCAGGTATTCGAAGGCATCGCCCGACACCGGGCTGCTGTTCGTCACGGGGAAACCACCTCACGCAATGATCGCTCGCGGTCACTGTGAGCTTAGTGAAAGCGCCCCCGTCATCCGCAATGGCTACGTAAGCCAAATTCGCGGCGATCGACGCCACGAGCGTGAATGTCGCACAAACTGTCGGTGTACAGCGCCACCGGCCGCGGCCCTCCGGTCGCTGAAGCCGCGCGATCTTCCCAGCGTTGGAACGCGTTTGTATTCTGCGGGCAGTTTCAACCTCAACGGGGGAGGATCCACATGTCATCGGCTCCATGGCGGCTCAGTGCCGCAATAAGCTTGACCACTGCCGCCGCTGTCTCCGCGGCGCTGTCCATGGCCGCGCTGCCGGCCCAGGCCGCCGGCAAGGCCGGTCTGCTGTCCGTCGTCGGCGGCACCGTCGTCGAATACAAGACGGCCACGGGCAAGCAGAGCAGGATCACGCTGACCCGTACCGGCAACACGGTCACGGTCGACGACACGGTCACCATCAAGGTCGGGGCCGGCTGCAAGCCGGTCAAGGGCGACAAGACCAAGGCGCGCTGCACTCCGGCCACGGCGCCGACCCTGCTGCGCGTCTACGCCTACGACCGCACCGACACGATCGTCAACAACACCGACCTGCCGATGACCGCCGACGGCGGCACCGGCAACGACAAGCTCACCGGCGGCTCGATCCGCGACCGGCTCTACGGCGGCTCCGGCAACGACGTCCTCAAGAGCGGCGGCGGCAACGACGCCCTCTACGGCGAGTCGGGCAACGACAAGCTCTACGGCGGCGCCGGCAACGACGAGCTCAGCGACGGCCCCGGCACGGACGCGGCCTGGGGCGGAACGGGCAACGACAGCTTCACCAACGGCACCGGCAACGACAGGTTCTACGGCGAGTCCGGCAACGACTCCTACAACTCGCGGCAGCTCACGGGCAAGGACGCCGACCGCTACCTGGGCGGCCCGGGCGTCGACACGGCCGCATACACCGAGTACAAGAGCGCGGTGAGCGTCGACCTCGACGGCCGCAAGGGTGACGACGGCCGCACGGGCGAGGGCGACACCATCGGCGCCGACGTGGAGAACCTGATCGGCGGCCACGGCAACGACCGGCTCTCCGGCAACGCCGCGGCGAACTACATCGACGGCCGCGAGGGCGTCGACAAGCTGTACGGCAACGGCGGCAACGACACGCTGATCGGCCACTGGGGCGTCGACAGGCTGTACGGCGGCTCCGGCGACGACTGGCTCGACGCCAACTACATCCCCGGCGTCTGGGAGCAGTACGACGAGGTGACCGACTGGCTCGACGGCGGCACGAACACCGCGGCCGGCGACACCTGCGTACGGCAGGACTTCACCTCCACCACCGGCTGCGAGAACCTGGCCGGCGTCGAGGGCTGACGGCTCACGGCCCGGGTCGCGGCGCGAAGGAAACGACGTGCCGCGACCCACCTCGGGCCGGCGGCGGCCGGCTAGTCCTCGTCGGGGCCGGGCAGGGCGCGCAGCCGGACGCGGGTGATCGCGCGCCCGGTGATCTCCACGACCTCGGCCGTGAACTGTGGCAGCGTCACCACCTCGCCCGGCGTGGTCGGGATGTGCCCCAGCGCGGCGAGCACCATCCCGGCGACGGTCGTGTAGTCGCCCTCGTCGGGGCCGGCGTCGTCGAAGCCGATGTCCGGCAGGTCGTGGATGGGGAACGAGCCCGGCATCAGCAGCGCGCCGTCGGCCTCCTTCACCACCGCCAGCACGTCGCTGTCCGTCTCGTCGTAGATCTCCCCGACGATCTCCTCGACCAGGTCCTCCATCGTGACGATGCCGTCGATCGCGCCGCGCTCGTCGACCACGAGGGCGAACTGCTGGCGATCGAGCCGCATCTGCCGCAGCGCGTCGGAGACCCGCAGCGTCTCGGGCAGGAACAGCGCCGGCCGGGCCACCGCGTCGACCGGGCCCTGCGCGCCGATGAGGTCGCGCAGGTGCACCACCCCGTAGATGTCGTCCAGCCCGGCCGGCCCGACGATCGGCGCCCGGGAGTGCGCGCCGCCGATCAACTGGGTCAGCGCCTCGGGCGCGGCCAGCCCGGCGGGCAGCGTCAGCACGTCGCGGCGCGGCACCAGGATCTCCCGCAGGATCCGGTCGGCGATCTCGAACGCGCCGCTGATGATGGTCCGCTGCTCGATCGAGAAGTCCTGCTGTGCCGCCACCATGTCGCGGATCTCCTCGGTGCTGACCTCGTCGCGCTGCGCCGCCGGGTCGCCGCCGGCCAGCCGGACGAGCAGGTTCGTCGAGACGCTGAGCAGCCACACCACCGGCCGCGAGATCGTCGAGAGGATGTCCAGCGGGCGGGCGACCACCAGCGCCCAGCCCTCGGTGCGCTGCATCGCGATCCGCTTCGGCGCCAGCTCGCCGATCACCAGCGTGACGAAGGTCAGCACGATCGTGACGATCACGATGGCGGTCGGCTCCGCGGCCGAGCCGAGGAAGCTCAGCGGCTCGATCAGCGGCTGCGACAACGACACCGCGGCGGCCGCCGAGGCCAGGAAGCCCGCCAGCGTGATGCCGATCTGGATGGTCGCCAGGAACCTGTTCGGGTCGCGGGCCAGCCGGGCGAGCACCCGGCCGCGGCGCGACATCCGCTCGAGCCGCTGCACCTGACTGTCGCGCAGCGACACCAGGGCCATCTCGCTGCCGGAGAAGGCCGCGTTCACGAGCACGAGCACCAGCACCAGCGCGACCTGCCCGCCTATGCCATCCACGACAGTCCCAGCCCCTCGGCGAACGGATCACGAGCCACACACGCTAGCGACGTTCCGTTACCGCCGCGCGGCGGCAGGCGGGGTGAGGGCACAAAACCCTCGTCAGCTGACCTCTTCGGCCCAGACCCGCCAGTCGTCGAGGACACCGTAGAGGGCCGGGGTCAGCCAGCCGGGCGCGGAACGCCGGAAGACGCCCGGCTCCATGCCGCCGGCGCCGTCCGGAAGGGCGCCGACCAGGTGGGGGAGCAGCTCGGTCAGGTTGGCCCAGTGGACCAGCGCCGGCTCGGCCGGCCAGGCGCCGAGGACGACCTTCGC
This sequence comes from Actinoplanes sp. NPDC026623, assembly GCF_040638275.1. Taxonomy (NCBI): domain Bacteria; kingdom Bacillati; phylum Actinomycetota; class Actinomycetes; order Micromonosporales; family Micromonosporaceae; genus Actinoplanes; species Actinoplanes sp. NPDC026623. The sequence goes on from NZ_JBEZXZ010000142.1 coordinate 22,884, forward strand.
GGGCACCCCCCGGCGCTCCAGCGCCTCCAGCGTCAGCGCCGTGTGGTTGAGGGTGCCCAGGCCGGCCCGGGCCACCACGATGGTCTGCACGCCGAGCGTGGTGGCCAGGTCGGCCAGGGTCCACGCCTCGCCCGAGGGCCGCACCCCCATCGGGACCAGCAGCCCGCCGGCGCCCTCGACCAGGACGAGGTCGTGCTTGCCGGCCTCGGCGCGGATGGCGTCGACCACCTCGTAGAGCTCGAGGGCGGCCAGGCCGGCGACCTTGGCGGCGGCCAGCGGGGCCAGCGGCTCCGGGTAGGACGCCAGCGTGCGTGCGGTGTGCGGGTTGGCCAGGCGGGTCACCTGGTCGATGTCGGTGGGGCCGCCCTCGGCCGTGCCGGTCTGCCCCGGCTTGACCACGGCGACGTGCAGCCCGGCGGCCTGCGCCGCCGCCGCGATCGCCGCCGTGACGATGGTCTTGCCGACGTCGGTGTCCGTGCCGGTAGGCCCGGGCCACCCGGGAGGGGGTGCGCACCAGCCCGTCACGGTCCGGGTCCTCACCGAGGGCGATGAGGATCTCCCGGACCGCTTTCTCGA